>REEF01000316.1 GCA_007695205.1 Planctomycetaceae bacterium | reverse complement strand
TGCAACGTTGGTGTCGAATCACAGCCGGCGCAGGTGCAGGATCGCCGTCTCGTCGTAGTCAGGCACGTTGACGACCAACGGATCATCGCCAACTTCGATCCTCTGGCCTGCTTGGCCGCCGGGCCCGAGGTAGGTATCCGTCTTTGGCTCGTACAAGACGACTCGCCAACGGCCTGGGGCAATCTGCAGCGTCACCTGGCCGCCTTGGCCACCGAAAAGCTGGACCAAGTACTCGCGGCCAGCGCGACCGATGGCGTTGGCGCCCGGGCTGGCTTGGGGAAGTCCGGCCACAAGATCGGCCTGGGGCTGGAAATGCCAGAATGGTACCCCTGCCAAAAATCGGCCCATCCGCTCCAACGCCTCATACTGGAAATCCGTGTCCGCAGCAGGCCGTTTGCCGTACGGGCGGTGGAAACGCGAAGTTGCGGCGCCGCCCGTCATCCGCGACCAAAGCACCGCCGTCCCGCCAGCAGGGATACTGAGGTAGTCCTTCGAGACCACCAGCGGCTTCATCTTGCCCACTTCGGCCATGGCCTGCTGGTACTGACGAATCCGCTCCGCACCGCCGATCCCTTGCCGAGCCGGATCGCGGCCAAATCCGTGACTGGAAACTGCCTGGGCGATGTCGACAAAGTCGTAACGGTCGTCGGTAGCCAGCGTCAGGGGGTTCAGATCGGGATCGCATTCGCCCCCGCCGTCGCGGCGGTTCGTCGAAGGCATTTCGCCGATCATGGTGCCGGCCGGCAAATGCTGGCGCAGGTACTCCGCCCAATAGCGGCTCCAGACCAACGGGGCTCGTGTCTCGTTCGACAGGTTCCAGAGAACGTTCGGATAGTTGCCCGCCAGCTTCACCAGGTGGTCGACGTAACGTTGCTGAAAGCCAAGCACCACCGACGGGTCGCGATTCGCGGCGGGCAGCGTCTCGTAAAAAGGCGACACGCAGGCCCGGGTCGTGTGGGGAAGGACCTGCCGGTCGTAGTTGACGTTATTGTCGGGGTTGAACGGGTGGCTGTGCCAGCCGTGACCGGGGCCGGGGTCCCATGCGCCACCGATCCCGCGAGTCACCGACCAGTCGTCCCACAACTCCAGCGATACAAGAATGCCGCGCTGGCGGGCCGCGTCCAAAAACGTCCGCAGACGCTGCTCCCAAGCAGGTTCGAACTCCGTCAAGTCATAACGTCCGTCGTCCAACCGCTTCCACGGCTGAAGTAACGGGTCGACGGGCCCGTCGTGCATGTGATTCATCGGGTCGTAGGGTAGACAGCGGACAAAGCCGCGGACGTGCGGGCTGTCGATGCGAGCCATGGCGGCGGCCAAACGATCCAGGTCCTGGAGCAGTTCAAATTGCGCCGGTCGGCTGATAGGCGTCCAACTGTGACGGTGCGTGGCACCGATCGCAAAGAACGGGACGCCGTCCATGGCCAGGTACCGTGGGTTCTCCGCATACGGACGTACCCTGGCAACCGGGCCATCATCAGCCACGGCCGAGAGTAACGGAGCATGCAAAGCTGCCGTGGCCAAAGCGATCACGCACAGCAGACGGAACGAGAAACATGTGGGAAACTGGAGCATAACAGAACTTTCGTCGAAGTTACTTTGTGAAAACCACGGTTTGGGTAATCTTGTAGGAGCGATACGATCAATCTTCTCGGGAATCGTCGCGTCCCTTTCTTCAAAACCGAGCGGCAGAAACAAATCGATTGTAAGCCCTGACACCACGGGGATCGGATCGCAGTGCGATTCGATGATCCCGCATGGTCAATGTAAGGATTGGACCATGGCCTGTCAAGCATTTCCACCTTGCCCGATCCCCTGTGGGCAGCTATTTCCCTGACGTAAGCCTCCATGACTGTCGAGAAAAAAGATTGCCGAAGAACCCAACGCGATCGCCTTCCGACACAAGCACTCTTTTCTCCTCACCTATCCCATCGACTCGAGGGATTCTCCGAAACAACGGGCTGGGCTACGAGCAGATGGACGAGGTAGTTCATCGTGCTGCGGTCGTGCAAACGAACGTGCCATGGCAGGTGTGACTGCTCGGCGATCAGTTCCAAGCCCGCGACCGGAGGGGAGTTCGAGCACGGAGCCAGCAGGGTATGCAAGACGGCTTCGCTGGCTCCCGCCGAAGGGGAACGTTGAGAATGGCCTCCGAGCCACGATTCCAGTGGCGTGGCTGCGGGCGACCAGTCGTAGGGACATGTCAGCAGGCCTTTGCCGTCGCGGTGCAGTACGCGGGCGATGGAATTCAACAGACCGATCGGGTTGGCAACGCAGTCCAAGACATTCATGCTGACGGCCAGCGAAAATCGGTTGTCGGGAAACGGCAGCGCGGTCGCGTCGCAGGCCCAAAAATCGACGTTGGCGGTATTGGGAAAGGAAGCACTGAATTGTCGACATTCGTAGACCACGCCCACGCGTCGCCTTGGATACCTGACTGTCCCCGTGCGCAATACCTCAGCGGCCAAGCGGAGCATGCCAAAATTCAGATCGATTCCCAAAACCAGCTCCGTTGTTTGTTCTGCCAGCGCAAACGTACCGCGTCCCACGGAACATCCCACGTCCAGCATCGGCCCGGATACGATCGGCTGGGCCAACTGCCGACCGGCGTCCAGGCATCGAAGCATCGAGCCAGGCCGCGGGTCGTCCATGGACTCCTGAGGATCAAGATCGGCGTAGTGGTCCCAGGCGTAGAAGCTGAGTTGCTGGCGTAGTTGGTCGAAGGTCGAACCGGGCCCACAACAATCGCCCAGCAGACTTTCGGTCAACTCGGTCATGTCCCGCCGGCCGACCATGGCCAGGATATTGTCCGACACATAGCGGCGCAGATCGGCGATGATCAGCGGTATGCCGTCCAGAATTGGAAACTCGCGTTGGCAGGCCGCATGGCTACAGTGCAGCACGCCTTCGATCATGTGCTCTTCGGTCTCCCGAGTCACGGCTCCGATCACGAGTGACGCTTCGCGGCCTTCTCGCGCATGGCATACCGGACAGATGGGTGCGAGACTTTCAAAATGACGGCGCCGCACGGCTCAGCCCCCAATCAGGACGGTTGGGCAACCCGGCGGAAGGACTTTTCCGGTCGGCATCGGGATCGGGGCGATGCAGGACGCATGCGCCGTCATATCGCCGACGCGCGCAGCGGGCATATTTCCAATCAGCACGGTGGCCGATCCCACACTGACCATCCCGGGACCCGCGGGAACGCATGAGGGCAGCGAGCAGGGGGCGGTCGTATCGGTGACGCGAGCTGCGGGCATATTTCCGATCAAGACGTTCGCTTGGCCCTTGACGATCGCCAGCGGCAACGGCGGATGAGGAACCGGCGTGGGTACCGGCGCGGCCGGATGGATGGGCGCATGGCAATGCGGTCCGTCCTGCAGTACCTGATCGCCCAATCGAGCAGCCGGTTTACTCATGTTTTTTCCCTTCCAGGACGGTCCTATGGATGATCCTCGGGGCGATCAGGCTCGCGATGGCACGGCGAACAGGGCGAACTGGAGTTCCACATTGCCGCTGCGGGTCTGCACGATCACAGTCCGGTTACCCTGGAACCGGTCACGGTTGACGATCAGTGAATCCTTGAATCGTATGGCCAGTGTCTGCGTTTCTTGCACATCGCGCCACGCTGTCCCTTCGCGTTTGTCCAATTCGTAGTAGATCCAATCCGGGCGGTTGGGCAGGGCGCGGACCACTCGCCCCACGGGCCGCAGTTGCAGCCCTTCCGCTCGCCGCTTAAACAGGATCTCGACCTGGCGGCTGCTGCCGAGTTTCCAATCCAATTCGCCGGGTTGCAGCAATTCGCGGCACTCCTGCTCGGTCAGTTCGCCCTTATTGACACCGATGTACCATTTCCAGTCGGCATGGAACCAGGTGGGGTCGAGAGCCGCTTGCATGCCCAGTCCGACGCCGACAAAGAATCGCTGTTCGTATTCGTATTCGCGGACGCCGTGAATCAGGGACTCGATCATCTCGCGGATGCGGCGAAAGATAGGTCCCAGGTTCTCGTGATCGTACGTCGGGATTTCTTCCGAACGCCGTTGGTCGCCGAAGATGGCCAGTCGTCCGGCGATTCGGCAGAGTTCCAGGTAAGCGTCCAGGGGGTGGATACCGCCGCAAAAAGCGATCCCACCCAACGTCGCGTGAGCACCGTTCAACTCGACCAGCATCATCATGCGGTTCAGGTCACTGGCATCCGTGGCGGCGAAGCCGATGCTGCGTTCGCGCACCTGCTGGGCCAGCACATCGATCTTCTGGCCGATGATATCGTAGACCGACCGCACCATATCGCGGCCCAACCCGGGCCAGGCTTCGACGGAGATCACCGGGGGGATGTACTGCGGGTCGATGGCCGGCCGTGCGCGGACGTCGCCGCCAGCGCGTTGGACCTGGGCGATGGGCAAGGTTTCGTAGCCGCTCAGATCTTGGGTGGACAACAGCAGTCGCGCATTCAGCCGGCGGAACTCCAGCGGTTGCTCGTGACCGCTACGGCTTTCGTCCTGAACGATCGCCATGGTGCGCAGGTACCGTGCTGCGGTGTCGGACGCATCGGCTTGCACGTTGGGGCGTCCCAGTTTGGTGCGCGGCACCGCCAGGTAGACGCGTACGGTAGCCTGAGACTCGAAGGCGTCCTGCAAGCCGACTCCCAGGCGATGCTGCTCGACCGATTCGGCCTCGCGAATGGCCTCGCGCAGATCGACGCGGTCCGGCTCCTCGCCGACGCCGAAGGTCACGATCGTGCCATCACGCATCCGCGCGTGCAGTTGGCGGACATCGAACTGGTAATCGGCCAATGCCTCGGGGCTGATCTCCAGCGTTTTCAATCCGTAGTGGAAGGGAAAATCCCATTGATGCGAAGTGCGGCGCAGTTCTGTCCAGTGCCGTTCCAAGGCCTGGAAATGATGCGGACGCAAGAAAAGCCCCTCGTACCAGTCGACCGGTAAATGTTGCATAACAGCAGGTCTCTCGATGGTCTCTTTTCGTGATGCTTTCCAGTGGGCTGGACCTCGTTACGGACGAATCCAGGTGGTCAACACCAGCCAGCCGATGAAGGCGGCGGCGGTGCATAACCCCAACCAGCCCAACCGCCGGTAATGCCGTGACGCCAATCGCGTCTCTCGAAGCCACTCGACGTGACTCTGTTCTTCCGTCAATTTGTCAAACACACCCCGCACAAACGCTTGGCGGTCCTCGCTGCGTCCGGTCGCGGCGAAATAGCAGCCGCTGAAACCCAACGGTAATTCGTCGGGGGCCTCCTCGCGATCGCGACCCAAGCCACCCGAAAGAATCCGCAGCAACCGGGGCTGTAAATCCGTGCGAACCTGACACAGCAAGCCGAACAGATGAGAATTGCCAGGGCGGGCAATCGAACCATGCTCCCGGAAGATCGCATACACCCAATCCTCGAACACCCCGGTCAGTCGCGCACACAGCACCGCCAACTGGTTGGGAACCGCAGCCAGACGGATATCGAAACGGTGCCCCAAACGCTGGGACCGAGCTCGTTGGGGACCGATCCGCCGCACCAGTTCCTCGAAACCACGATGCTCTTCCAAACCCACCAACAGCGTGCTGGTGGGAAAACGAAGTCCCAAACTCTCCTGTAACGTGGCCAAGTCGCCTTGCATGGCTCGCGGCAATTCGAAATGCTCGCGAGTGCTGTCGCGCAGCATGGTCAACGGCACCAAAACCAAGGCACCATTGATACCGCACAGCGGTTCGCGCGCCTCGCGCAACCGGTAACTGAGGTACTGCAACCGGGCGAGTTGCTTGTCACGCTCGGCCACAGGAATCGATGGCGGCTGGTCTTCTTCCGCCAGCGAAGCACTGGCCTGCCGGATCGACCAGGCGATCGCCGCCTCCTCTTCGGTCGACGCCGCCTGAACCTGGACAAGGGGTTCCCGCCTGGTGACCGCTGTCGCCGCGGGGCGCGGAGCATGCATCGGCTCAGGTGCGGGCGGTGCCACTGGGTCGGTGCCGCGCGGCGCCGGTGGCGAATAGTCCGGCGGCGCCAGGGACACATCTTCCGACAGGGAACGGCCGGGACCGTCCAAGGTTCCGTAATACGTCGGTTTGTCGGGCCGCCGTGGCACGGGACCGCCCGCATCGCTGGGAGCCACCTGCTGCTCGACCATGCTGGCATCGAACATAATCGTACCGCTCGGATTCGACGTTTCCGTGTCGCTCCCTCTCCAACCTTTCGCCTGCGAAACGACCGGCACCCCTGCCGCGTCAAGACCAGACGCTGACGTCTGGTCCGTATCCGGCGTGGCGCCGGCTTCCATCTCTTCCGCCGCTGGCTCTCCTGACCCCTTCTTCTTTGGCTTGAACGAACCCCCCAGTTCTTTCGCCCGATCCTTGCTGGTAATTATGCCCTGCTTCTTCCATTCCAGCCGCTGCAAGTACATCGCATGCGCTTCGGCGATGCCACTGAAACGGTCACCCAAGGGGCCAAGAAAACCTAAACCGGGGTACTTGGCCAAGTTCTCGAAGAGCTTACCGATCAGATCAGCAATGTTGGCGAACCATCCCAAGATGATTTTGATCATGGCGCTAATTCTGGGCCGCGAGCGAAAGAGTCAGGTGCCAGCTTGTCGAGACGCGGCAGGTTCAGAACACGACTGCCATCAGCCTCGGCACCCATTATCCAACGGACCGCCCGACAAT
>REEF01000741.1 GCA_007695205.1 Planctomycetaceae bacterium | reverse complement strand
CTTGTTGGTCCGAGCAGGACCGGACAGCAGCGAACGGTATCCCTTCTCGTCCACGATGCCGCCATCCAGATCGTCGAACGCCAGGCCTTGCATCATTCCCATCGCCCAGCGACGAATCTGCTCGGTCGTGCGGTAGTTGATCCGCAGCCGGCTCGACCGCCCTCGAATGTTGATGCCGCACTGCGAGAGGACAACGGGCGAGCCGTAAATCCGCTGGTGAGCATCGCCCACGATGAACAGATCGTTCTTCGCCTCGGGGACAATCGCTCGGATCAATTTCCATTCGTCAGGGTGGAAATCCTGTGCCTCGTCGACGATGACCGCCTTGTACGGGAGTGTGACCGGTGACGCTTCCAAATGCTTGCGGGCATTCCGAATGACGGCCGTCCATTCCGTTTTCCCGCTTCGCTCCAAGGCGTCACGGAAACGAAGGAATATCTTCCAGATGCGGCCTCGCTCGGGACGCGAGATCGCCTTGCCCCGTCCCCGGCGAGAGACCTTCAAATAGTCCGCCAAGTCCGTGATCTCGTTCGCTTGGACGACTGACTCCCATTCCTGCTTCAGAAACCCCGGTTCAAACTCGAACTCCTCCGCCGCGAAGATCGCATCCTCCCAGAACTTGTCGAGTTCGTTCTGAGTCGCCACTGCACAATTCTTCTGGAAGCGATCTCTCAGCAGGCGAACCGCCCACGAATGCAGGTGGGTGCATTCGATCTTCGAATACTCGCCGCCACACAGTTGGCGAAGATTCTCATCGACGTTCTGAGCGAGATTGGCGGTGTACGTCGTGAACAGGATTCGCTCCGAGGAGTTCTCACAGAGTGTTCTCGCCAAATGTCGTGCTCGGTGCATGGCCACGACCGTCTTGCCAGTGCCAGGTCCGCCGAGTACGCGCACCGGACCGTTGAACGGCTTCCCGACCAAACGCTCTTGGCTGGGATGCAGGAAGACTCGCCACTTTTCCAAAGGAGCATCCAGAATTGTGATCAACTCGGCATCCGATTGGATGGTCACAAAGCGACGCTTCGAATCCGGGTGTTTCAACGCCGCAGCGAAATCGCCGGTGTCGACACTCGCACTCGCAGCGGCGCTGACGGCTTCCCTGACTTCCTCCGGGGGGATGCCTTCAGCGAGCCAGTGCAACGCTTCCGCTGCTTCAGCGGGCAGATGCTTCGCCAGTTTGTCGAGATCGGACAGGGTCGTAATCGCTCGGACGGCAGGCAGGAGAAGCTCAGGCAAACCGAACGACAACAAGGTCCCATCGTCGTGTCCCGCCAGCAAGCCAGGTTGGCCCGTCGACCGAGTCTTCTCGTTGATGACCTTCACCGCTGCCGAGGCGTTGAACATTTGAAGAGCCCCGGTCGCCGGGTTTATGGCGAAGGTGCGGCTCTTGGCCCAATCCATGGCTTCGTCATGGTTGTCGACCCACACCAAGACATAGACGCTGCCATCGGATGGATGGAGCACTACGGCACGGTATTTCTGATCGATCCGAACCGTGCGGACTCGATCGTCTTTGACCTCGTGAATTTTTTCGTAGTGGATCGCGTTCGACGTGGGATCCGCCTTGAACTTCTCCATGAACGCCCGCACCTTCTTTTGCTGCTGGCGCGGGATTTGCGCGTAGGCTTCCAGGAAGTCGTCGCTGATGGCTACCAGAGGCGTCATGGGACATCTCCCATCGTCTTGAGCAACTCGGGCATCGATTCTTCCAAACGAGCCGCGTCAAAAACACGCCAGTTCGCCGCCTCAAACGCCTCTCTGCCGTCTTGATCTACGAACAAAGCGACGACCTTGTGATCGGGCCACGCCAACTCGGCCTCGGCGATCACGATTCCGTCTTCGTCTTCCAATCCGAAGCCGACAATCGGACGCGGCCGCTGCTCAGCGATCCACTGCTTCAGAAAGGCTCGACACCGCCCGTCAGCGTATTCGAGAAGTTCATTCCCGTCGCTGCCGGTTGGCGTGGGATGCTTTTCGACCGCCGGCTGCTCTTCGGCGGTCACTGCAGGCGTGATGATGACCCCGGTTTCCTCGATCATCTGTGCCAAGTCGTTGCGGCGGATGGCTTTGGCGATGTTCCGCAGATGCATCCGAACTGCCTGCGGGTCGTTCAGATCGCGGGACTGGACGACCAGGACCTTGTAGCCGTCCAGCTCCAACATCTGGCGGATCAGTTGGTCGCGCTGTGCGGTCTTCTCGTCGCCGTGCAAGTATCGGCTCATCCCGTCCAGATAGATAGCGACCTTGGTGGACTCGTGCAGCCAGTCGGGGCGAGTCGGCAACCCGGCTGTCGTTTTGATCTCGACCTGGCACTGCCCCTCGGGAAAGTGGTGGTCGCGGAGCAGCCGCAGAAGACGCGCCTCGGGGTTGTTCGTCGGCGAGGATCTCGAAGCCGCGCCGGAGGTCTCTTCGTCCAGTTCTTCGATCTGGCGGTACACATTCGGGGTCCACTGAAGCGATGCAATCAGTTCGAGTGCCTGGTGACGATTCAACCGGCTGTGATTGAATTGGTTGCGGAACGACAAAAGGCAGCAGTAGCAGGCCTGCTCGCAACCCTGGGGACACTCGTGAAGAAGCTCCTTGGTGGCCTGGATGATCTCCAGCCACCGCTGGAGCATTTGATCCAACAGACCGGAGCCACCGGGCATTGGATCGAAGATTAGCAAATCGACCGTTTCGTCGGGACGATGGATCACCAGGGATTCCAAGTCGCCCGTTCCCATGTCCAGGACCTGCACGGCGCCCACTATCAGGGACTCGCCGATGTTGACGGCGGTCGCCTCGTCTTCCAGTTTGTGGAACTGCAGGCAATCGACTTCCGCCTTGACGGTCAAGGCCAGCCGCTTCGGTTCCTTGCCGCAGCTTTCCGTGTGAGTCTTCAGGAAGTGATTGATCTCGGCGTCCACCGCGTATGGCGTCTTCGCCGCACCGCAGACCGAACAGATCCAGTGGCCGATTTCGCCTCGTCTCACACGCCCGGCCTCGCCGAGATTGACCAGCTCGATCCCCTGACCGCGCAGATAGCTGACTTCCCGATCACCGATCTTGATCCCTTTGCCGCCCTTGTTGGTTCGTCTGAGCCGGCCCAGGATCGAGACCGGCATGGCGAACCGCAGCAGTTCCTCGTCCGTGATGCGGCTGGAAAGCGTCAGGTCGGAATCGGTCAGCGGCAGCGTATCGATCTCCTCGCTGCCCGCCTGTCCGTAGGCCGTATCGGCGTTTTTTTCCGCGACGTAACGCTTCTCGGCGTGTACGTACAGCGTTCGAAGGTGAGTCGATTCATCCGTCCCCAAGTGGTAACGCGAGACGTAGAACGAACCGTTGTTGGCGTACAACCGGTTGCCCGGCACGAATTCCCGCAGGGCGACCACGTTTCCTCGATTCAGATCGAAGGCTCGCTTGCCAACGCTCCTGGCAAATCCTCGCCGCGCCGATGCGATCACGCCGCCGTCGTTGACCCCGTATCCGGGGAAGAATCCCTCGACGCCCAGAACGCTGAGCGTATAGGTCGCCGCATCGCGCCGGACAATGCTCTTGATATAGTCGTCGCACCGCCACAGGAGCTGCTCGTCTTCCCGCTCGATGATTCCGTCGTCCTTCTTGCGGTGAAGTTCCTTGCGAGTATTCCGCGCCCAAGTCAGTCGGTTGTGCAGACGGGTCAGGACCACCGTCAAATCCGTGGACATCCCGTGGATGATCCCGCGCACGGCCTGCTCGGTGACCAGCTCCGCCGCATCGGGTGGCCAATTGTTGGCAAACAACTCGACCAGTTCGCCCGGAAGTTCGGGCAGTTCCGCCATCAGCATCTTCAGCGAGTTCGTGCTGATCGGGGCATTGCGGAAATGGTTCTCGTTGTCCAGCAGATAGTCGCGGATGAAGTGCGGAAAGAGATGCTTCAGAACCAGCCGAATCCGCTGGCTGACCTCGCCGTCCTGCCGGGACTTGAGCAGCAGAATCGACAAGACCGCCGATCGCACGTGCTTCGCGACCATCAGCGGGTTCTTCAGATTGAACGACGGAGCCGCGATGACGCCATCGAGAATCCGCAACGGATCGGCGAAGAAGTACCGATCATGCAGCGATCGGCGACAATACGTCACGATCACCGCCATGCGCTGTTCGCGCCCGGCACGCCCGGCACGCTGCCAGTAGTTGGACGCCAGCGGCGGGACGTTCCGCATCAACGTCATGTCCAACGCACCGATGTTGACCCCCATTTCCAGAGTCGGCGTGGCGACCAGACAGTTCGTGCGTCCCTGCTTGGACTTGAACTCCTGCTCGATGTAGCTGCGCGTGTCGCCGGGAACCTGAGCCGTATGCTCCTCGGCACTGACCATCGTAAAGGGGCGTCCCAGCAGCCAGACATTGTAGTTCTCCGTGTCAGCATCCTCGGTGACCGTGGACCCCGGACAGCGGTAGCGAACGCAAGCCCCGGTCGGGCATTTGCGCGTCGTCACACGCTGGCAGGTCGTACAGCGTTCTCGCCGGTCGAATCGTTCCACCAGAATCCGGTCGTGGGCAACCTGCCAGGCTTCGCCGATCACCACTTCCCGAGTATTCTGGATGCCGACTTTGCGAATCAGCCCAAGGTCGTCCTTCAGCAAGTCCCACAGTTCCTCGATCAGTCCATCGACGTCGGTATGCTCCGGATCGGGAACCACTCGCTTCATCAGCGCTTGCACCGCCGTCGTCCCTCGCCCGGAGATCAAGCCCGTGGCGAACTTGTTCGTCTTGGTCGAATGCTTGTCCACGCCACCGGGATGAAAGTCGTATAGCGAGAGCAGTCCAAGCTGAATGTACGGGTCGTCCTTGCGGTGGTACTGCGAGTACACCGGATCGTCGGCGATGAACACCATCCGATTCCTGCGCCAGCCGTCCAGAATCAGCGAGATCAGATCGACCGCTTCCGCGCCCGTGATTCCGACCTTCTTCGCCCACTGGATCACCCGGTCGTGACTTGGTGACAGTCCCCGGTACACGATCCGTGTCAGACCCAGGGCTTCCAGCCAGCGAGTCGAGCGAACGGAGGTCGTGAACTCGCGCAGCACCATGTACCGCAACGATTTGTAAACCGGCACCCATTTGTTGTGTCCGAAGAAGACCGGAGCTTCTTCACCCTGCAACTCAGGCAGCAACGAGTCGATCAGCGACGGGTCCTTGCAAAACAACTCCATCAGCCCATCGGTGATGGCGTCCAGCGGAATCGGACTGCTGGCTCGCGAGAGCACCTGGTACATCATGTGCCGCATCCGCAGTCGCCGGGCATGATCCTGCATCCAGCCCGCCTGAAAGGCCGCGTCCTGGCGGCTGTCGGCGAACACGATCAGCTTTCGGTGGCCGTCCGGAGCCGCATTGATCATCGCCTGGGCCAAGCTGTGAACGTCCGCCACGGTCACAGCCCGAATCGGCTTGGCGGGCTCGATCCGGCGTCCGCCGATTTGCAGCGTCTGCGAATTGCAGGACGGGCAGCTTGAAATGCTCGGACCGAAGGTCAACAGCGGCAGCAGCGGCTGCGGATGACCGCAACCATCGGCCAGGCACTGATTTGCCGCGTCCCGGTGCAACGCGCCGCAGTGGCGGCACAGCCAGGCACGGAGCCACTTCGCGGACCGTCCCGTGGAGAAGTCGCCGGCGTCTTCGAGCAGCCGGTTGCTGAACAACAGTCGAGTTCCCGCGTCGGCCGGCGCCGTGGACCAGACGGCATTGTCGTTCCCCTGGGCATCGACCACCGCGTCCCCATTCTCGAAGCCTCGGATGCGGTTTGCCGAGCCGTAGGTGAAATCCAGGTCCTGGTAGTGCCGCTCGAAGAAGTGCTGGCCGCAGTTGCGGCAGGTCAGCACGGGCAGGAACGAGTCGTCGTGCCGCCCGCCGCCTTCTCCCTCCTTCGCATCGTGCAGCGAGAGGTACAACTTCGGGAAGACCTCGTCCGGCGTCCCGTTCAGCGCGACGACCATTTCGTCCAGCCCGCGAAGAAAGAAATGCACTTTCGGCCGCAACAGCGATTCGTCGCCGTTGCGCGCCGCGGCGCCCAGCACCAGGTAACACAGCAGCTCGGCACTGCAATCGTCCCCTTCCTGTCGGCGTCCCATCGCCAGTCGTTGCGAGGTCTGCCAGGCGGCCGCGCCCAGCGGCTTGGGATGCTTCAGGATCTGCGTGCTCTGGTAGACGTACTCGTTGCTCAGCAGGTGATGGAACAGGCTCTGCCGCCAGTTGTCGCCCGGCTCGAAAATCTGTCCCGTGACTTCCTCGACCACCGACTTGACCACGTCTTCCTTGACCGGCTCGGTAACAGCATCCAGGATGCGAGCCAGCCGGTCCATCCCGTCGCCGTGCGGGAAGATCGGCTTGTAACGCCGTTTTGGCCAATCCCGCTCGACGTACGATTCCCCAACCAGCGTGACCCGCCGCTCGTCGACGCCGAAGAACCGCGAGGCGAAGCGCTTGGCAACCGCTTCGTTGTCGCCATCGGGATCCTTCGGGTCCGCCAGTGTGGCCGACGTTCCCACGCAGACCACATCGTCGGGACCCTTGTCCGCCAGCAATCGCAAGCGGCGGATCAGGCAGGCGACTTCCGCGCCAACCGCGCCGGTGTAAGTATGTGCTTCGTCGAACACCAGGTACTTCAGCGGTGCCCCCGCGAACAGTTCCACATCGGGCAGACG
>REEF01000865.1 GCA_007695205.1 Planctomycetaceae bacterium | reverse complement strand
CGGGTCGGGTCGGGTCGGAGACCCAACCTACTTTGGTTGCGGCCGGAGGCCGCGTTAGGAAAAAACAACGTGTCCGCCTGCAGGCACTCGTGCGTCATTCCCCTCAGCGTAAACGATCGGCACAGCGGTTGCCAGTCGCTACCATGATCCATGATCGGGCTGCCCGGCATCGCGGACTGCTTGTCGCACGCGGCCTTTTCGTGGATAATCTCGACTTGGGCGTGTCCGCACAGCCGACGGCACGCCAGCGACGTGCTGGCTGAATCTCCTTCTTGATTTGGATGACCGATCGACGATGACATCTTCCGCCGCGAATATTCGCTTCGCTTCCGCTCTTTCTACCGCTGGTGATCCGCAACGGGCGGTGGCCGAGGTATGTCAGCAGGCGATTGCCGAATTGGGCAGCCCGCCTGACCTGGCCATGTTGTTCCTGTCTGCCGACGCTGCTCCGCTGGCCGACGTGATCGCAGCGGATGCTTGCCAGCGGTTGCAGACGGACCGCTTGATCGGGTGCACGGGGGAATCGCTTGTCGGGCGAGCTCGGGAAGTCGAAGGGCAAACGGCCGCTTCGTTGTGGTTGGCCAAATTGCCCGACGTTGATGTGCAGCCGATCCATCTGACCTTTCGCAATACGCCCGAGGGGCCATCCTTTTTCGGCTGGCCCGATTCGTTGCTGGAAGGTTGGCCCGACGATCCCTGCTTGCTGCTGCTGGGTGATCCGTTCAGTTTTCCTGCCGATTTTTTGCTGCAGCAGATCAACGATCGGCAGGCGGACGCTCGCGTGATCGGAGGGATGGCCAGTGGCGCTTCCCAACCCGGCGAGGCTCGTCTGCTGCAAGGCTCGAAGTCGCATGACGAAGGTGCGGTGGCCGTACTGATCTCAGGGCCGGTTCGCATTCGGTCGGTCGTTTCTCAAGGATGTCGGCCGATCGGTCGACACTTTGTGATCACCAAGGCGGAACAGAACGTCGTGTTGCAACTGGGGGGCAAGCCAGCGGTCAGCCAATTGGAAGCCGTGTTCGCGGAACTGCCGACGCGTGAACGCGAACTGGTCAACCAGGGCGTGCATCTGGGCCGTGTTGTCAGTGAATATCTCGAACGCTTCGAGCAGGGTGATTTTTTGGTCCGCAACGTGCTGGGCTTCGATCCCGAAAGCGGCGCGCTGGCGATCGGTGACTATCTTCGCACCGGCCAGACGGTCCAGTTCCACATCCGCGATTGGGAAACCGCCGATGCCGAGCTGCGGCAACTGTTGGCCAGCGCTCGGGCAGCAAGCCAGCGCCCGGCGAGTGGTGCGTTGATGTTCACCTGCAACGGACGTGGAACCCGCTTGTTTCCCGAGCCGCATCATGACGCGTTGGCCATCCGCGAGGCATTCGGTGAGATCCCGTTGGCTGGCTTTTTCGCTGCGGGCGAATTGGGTCCGATCGGCGGCAAGAATTTCCAGCACGGCTTCACGGCCAGCATCGCTCTGTTTGAACCGCTGACATGAGACCGCGGGGAATTCGAGACTTTCAGATCGCAGATCCAAGGTGAATGATGGCTGCCAGAATCCCCGTCGTCCTTTCCCAAGCTGCCGTCGCCGGTCCGGATGCTCGCCAGTTGGAAGAAGATCTGGTCGCCGAACTGATGATCGAGCAGGGGGTTGATATCAGCGTCATCCCTGACGTGAAACGCCTGCGAGAAGGCTCGACGGGCTTGGTGTGTCTGCAGGGAATCAAGAGCGACTGGATCCTGCTGACCTGGTTGGATTCGGAAAGTGCACGGCGGGCGCTCGAACAACGTGGTATTTCGGGGCAGGATTGGTTGCTCAGCAGCGTTCAGCCTCGAGACCAGGCTCCCGCGACGGGCAACGCATCGCCTCGATCCGCTCGGCGCCGTTTGGGCATCCTGCGGTTGAACGTGACGCGATCCACCGACTGGTATGTGCGCGAGATCCGGCGTCTGCGCAATGTGATCCAGCCAGCCGTTTCCGCTCCCAGCGAGTTACCGATCATTCAACCTCCGGTGCAGATTCCCGCTGCCCAGCCCGATGCTCCCTCCGACGATCTCGATCGATTGCTAGACCAACTGGACGCCTTCGACGCTTGAGTTCGGGAAAACCTTTGCGTGCAGGAGCACGAGCACGAGCATGTCCCTGCTGCCTGGATTCTTCCCCACCTCGCCACGCTACGTTGGGCCGATTACAATGCCAGTAGCGGCGCGGAAGTTCTTGCCGGAAACGGTTGGTTCGGTTCTGCTGCGGTTTGCACCTGTCGGCTCTTTATGCATGAAAGGGATTTTCGATGATCGAGAAACAGTTGTCCGTACTTCTGGAGAACAAGGTGGGCGTGATGGCCGAAGTTTGCAAGTCGTTGGCCAGTCATGGCATCAACATCCGGGCGATGTCGGTGTCGGACACGGTGGATCACGCCGTACTACGTTTGATTGTCGATGATCCCCACGGTGCGCTCCACGTGCTGGGCGAGCGCGGCGCGTTGGTGGTCGAGACGGATGTGTTGCAGATTCGCTTGAACGACAAGCCCGGCGAATTAGGAAAACTGGCCGCCAAGTTGGCTCGAGCCAAAGTGAACATCGAATACGCCTACGGGACCGCCGACAACCAAGTTGCGACACTGTTCCTACGGGTTTCGGATACGAAGAAAGCCCTGACGGTCTTGTCGCCGAAAGCCAAGGCAAAGTCGAGGACGAAGAAGTGAATAAGTGGGTTTGCTACCCTGCTGTGGCTGATGATCTGTTCCGGTTGGCAAAGCGATCTTCGTAGTCAACCCACGGACGTTCCGGCCGGAATCACCCACGAGCGGTCGCTTCCATCGCGTTACGAACATGTGATCGCCGACTTCTTCGAAAAGCAGACAGATTCGTCAGGGGATCCAAAAAGGGGATCCAAAAAGTGCCACCCATCTATACTTTGATCTTTACCAGTGGGCATCTTTTACATCCAAGTGGGTGATCTATTCTGTGCATGGGTGGCATTTATCGATGGTAGGTGGGTGGCACTTATCGGTGTTCCTGCAAGCTGCAATCTCTGGCTTGTCCGACGCCGATCAGGCCTATCTCCACGGCCTGACGAAATCAGCGACCGCGGCAGCCGGGGACGGTGATTGGCGCGCCTTCCGCGGACCCGGCGGGATGGGAGTCTCGGACGCCACGGGACTGCCGGTCGATTGGGACGCCGACCGGAACGTCGCCTGGAAAACCACGCTGCCAGGCGCCGGAGCGTCGACACCGATCGTTTTTGGCGATCGCTCGTCTACTTGACCGCCATGTCTTGTGCAGAGATCATCATCAAAGATGGCCCGGCGGCCATTTCGTGAAGCTCCCTCGATTCTTCGGTCCTGACGCGCCTTGCTTCGGAGTTCGCCCATGAACCGCTCGTTTTCGTTCTTGATCGTGCTGCTGCTGGCAAGCCTGATGGCTTGGTCCACCCGTGCGGCAGACAGGCTGAATCTGCTGTTGATCACGGTCGATGACATGAATGCCGATTCGATCGGAGCGTTCGGCTGCCCCCTGCCGGACACCAGTCCTTCGATCGACCGTCTGGCCAAACAAGGCTTGCGGTTCATGCAGGCACACGTCCAGGTGGGAAATTGCATGCCGTCTCGCAATGTGATGTGGTCAGGCCGCTATCCGCACAACAATGGCGTCGAGGGGTTTTACCAGGTGCCGAATCCCGGCTACCCGGTGCTGGTCGATCTGGTCAAACAGGCAGGTTACTTCACGGCCATCTACCATAAGGTATCCCATTCGACACCCTATCATCCCTACGATTGGGATCTGGTCTTGGGTACCTTGCCCGACGGAACTCGAGCCCATGTGAAAGACCCCGACTCGTACGGCATCAGCACCGCGCAGGGCATCCAGGCGGCTCGGCAGGCCGACAAACCGTTTTGTTTGATGATCAACATCGCCGATCCGCACAAGCCCTTTCACGCCGAGAACCGTCGCGGCGAGACGGTCCCCGACCCGCACACGCCGTCCCGCATTTTTTCGCCCGACGAGGTTCCCATCCCGGGATTCCTGTTCGAAGATCCTGTCGTCGCCAAAGAACTGGCTCATTACTACTCGTCCGTGCGACGCGCCGACGATGCCGTCCAGCGAATCATGGAAGCATTAGAGGAATCGGGCCATGCGGACGACACACTGGTCATGTTCCTGTCCGACCATGGCATGCCGCTGCCGTTCGCCAAGACCCAGTTGTACCACCACAGCACCCACACACCGCTGATCTTCCGTTGGCCGGGCGTCATTCCGCCCGATTCCGTCGACGATCGGCACATGGTCTCGGCGGTCGATCTGCTGCCCACGCTGCTGGACGTACTGGAAATCCCGCATCCCCCGGGGTTCGACGGGCGCTCGTTCGCACCGTTGCTGCGCGGCGGTCAACAGGCGGGCCGCGACTTCGTGATCAAGGAATACAACGAAAACGCCGGCGGCTCGCGCGACCCCATGCGAGCGGTCCAGACGAAGCAGTACCTGTATCTGTTCAATCCCTGGTCCAACGGGACTCGGGTCATGGCCACCGCGACCAACGGCACCCCGACGTACCGCCGCATGGCTGAATTGGCAGCATCTGATGAACACATCGCCGCCCGTCACCGGCTTTATCAGAACCGGGTGGTCGAGGAGTTGTACGAAGTGAGTCGGGACCCGGATTGCCTGATCAATCTGATCGACGATCCCCAGCACCACCAGGAACTTGACCGGCTCCGCACCATCCTGGAAACCTGGATGGTCGACACGAAGGACCCCCTGCTGGAGGTGTTCCGGCAACGCGACGATCCCGATGTGCGGGAAGCCTATGTATTGGAACGCCGCCGTGAAGCGGACGCACGCCGCGAATTGCAGGTCAAGGCGAAAGCGAAGCCCGCCGTGCCCCAAGCGAAAAGACGCCACGACTTGATCTCGCTGGAGGTCCCCCAAACCATCGTGGCCGGCCAACCGGTGACGGTGCAGGTGCGGCATCAGTTGGAAGACGATCTGGGGCAGCAGCTTGTCCATGTCACGCTAAGAGTCGGCCCCGACGCCGTCCGCGCCGCGCGTCAAGTCGTCACGGTAACCGGGCGCGGCGTCACCGACGTCACCTTCGATATCCCCGCAACCGTACCGGGCAACTGTGTCCGTTTCGCCGCCTTTATCGGCGAAAACTACCCCAACCACCTCCAACACCTACACACCGACATTTACCCCCTCCAGCAGTATTAACGGCTTGAGAACACCAACAGCACTCACCTTTCCCCAGAATTGGAGCTTGACTGATGAACATGGCGAAACCTGGTGTCGCATCTGAATCGTCCCGTCGCAGTTTTTTGAAAGCCTCGTCGGCCGCTGCGATCGCGGGGGCGATGACCCGATCCGCTCGCGTCCATGCGGCCGGCAGTGACGAGATCAAGATCGCGCTGATCGGCTGCGGGGGACGCGGCATGTCCGCAGCGGTGCAAGCGATCCGTAATGCGGCAGGCGCGCGGGTCACGTTGTTTGCGCTGGCCGATGCTTTTCAGGACCGAGTGGACAGCGCTCATAAGATTATCAGCGGCCAGGTGGCGGACCGCGTGGATGTGCCGCCCGAACGTCGATTTGTCGGCCTGGACGCTTTCCAAAAGGCTACGGATTGCGGTGTGGATATGGTGCTGTTGTGCGGACCGCCCGGATTCCGTCCGATGCAATTCGAAGCGGCGGTGGCGGCGGGAAAACACGTGTTTATGGAAAAGCCCGTCGCGACGGACTCGCCCGGCGTCCGCCGGGTGATGGCAGCCAACCAGCAAGCCAAAGAGAAAGGGCTGGCGGTCGCTGTCGGACATCACCTTCGGCACGAGGTGAAGCACCGCGAAGCGATCAAGCAAATCCATGACGGTGTGATCGGTGACCTGCAGTACATCCGCGCCTACTTCAATAGTTCCGGCGTCTGGGTGCGAACTCGGCAGCCTGGCCAGACCGAAATGCAGTATCAGGTGCAAAACTGGTACTATTTCAATTGGCTCAGCGGCGATCATATCGTCGAACAACATGTCCACGATTTGGACGTCGGCAACTGGATGGCCCAGGCGGTGCCTGTCGAGGCACAGGGCAGCGGTGGCCGCCAGGTGCGAATCGGTCCTGATTTCGGCGAGATCTTCGATCATCACACGGTCGAGTTCACCTATGCCAATGGCCTGAAGATGTTCAGCTACTCGCGACACATCCCCCGCTGTTGGAACAGTTTCTCCCAGCATGCGCATGGCTGCCGTGGCAGCGTCCATATTGAAGGCCACGGTCATGCAGATGTCCGGGTCGCCGGTCAGGATCCGATCCGGATCGAACGCGGACCGGGCGGGCACCAGTTGGAACACGATCATCTGTTCGCCGCGCTGTTGGCAGGCCAGCCCTACAACGAAGGCGATTATGGTGCGACAAGCACCATGACGGCGATCCTGGGCCGCATGGCGACCTACTCGGGGCAGGTGATCCGGTGGGACGACGCACTGAATTCCAAAATCGATCTGTGCCCTGAGTCGCTGGAGTGGGACGCGGAAACAAAAGTCAAACCGGGACCGGACGGCTTGTATGCCTGCGCCATGCCTGGTACGACCCAAGTACTGTGATGACAAACCATATGGAAAGCGGCTTCCTGTAGGATGCCTGCACGGTGCGCGCATCTTTGTAGGTTGGGACTCCGTCCCGACCGGGTCG
>REEF01000740.1 GCA_007695205.1 Planctomycetaceae bacterium | reverse complement strand
GTTAGGACAGCAGAATCCGTTGGCCGTCATAGGCCAACTGGATGTCGGCTGGCAACCGAGCGTTGGTTTCCTGGTGATCCAGTTCGTGCGAAATGTGCGTCAGCAGGGTACGCCCGGGCCGCAGTCGTCGAGCCACGGCGACGGCCTCGTCCAAGCAAAAATGCGTGACGTGAGGCCGGTCGCGCAATCCGTCCAAGATCAGCACGTCCAAACCCTCCAGACGCGGCCAACTCTCCGCCGGGATCTTGTTCGTGTCGGTGCAGTACGCCACGTTGCCGATCCGAAAACCCAGTACCTCGAACCGTGGTCCATGATGTAAACGAATGGGCAGGATCGATGTCCCCAACGCCTCGAACGGCTCGGTACCAATGCGACGAAACTGTAGCTGAGGCGTCGCTCCGGTGTGGGTCCAGGGCTCCTGGGCGAACGCATAATCATACGCTTTTCGCAATCGCTGCTCGACGATCTCCTCGCAATACAACGGCACGGGATGCCCCAAGAAAAAAGGCATCAGCCGCAAATCGTCCAGCCCGAAGATATGGTCGGCATGTTCATGCGTGAATAAAACCGCATGGATGACCCCCAAGCCTTCTCGCAAAAGTTGGAACCGCAAGTCGGGTGGTGTGTCGATCAACAGGTTGCCCTCGGGCAGGCCAAAAACGACGCTGCATCGAGTCCGTTGGTTGCGAGGATGGCCACTTGTGCAAACGCGGCAGCCACAGCCGATCGTCGGCACGCCGACGGACGTGCCGGTCCCCAACAGGATCAACTGGCCCCGAATATCTGTCGTCGAAGGTTTTCGCGTATCCACCAAAGGATCACCGTCGCCCCATAGAACGCGTCTGACGTTTCGTCCCCCAAAGATCCACCAGCGTATCTTATCGTTTGGCCCGGCCGGTGCCACCATGCAAGCCGGCCGGTACCACCATGCAAGCCGGAACGTCCGGATCGGCCGTATTTCTTCCGCCGAACCGAAAAAACGATCCCATCGGAGCTTGCCTAGCCTTACTTGATCTGCTAAATTTGCGGTTTGGACCCGGTCCGAGTGTAGTTGACGGTCGCGTTGATCGTCCATGACGACCACAGTTCTCTCCCTCCCCCCAAGCCTTGTCCCTTCGGAATTTACTCTCTATTTCGGCGGCCGCAAATACCCGCACAGGCTGCGAATCTATCGAGCCCGCCGCTTGCATTACGGGCCTGCCATCGAAGTATTTTTCGCTGACCAAGGGGAAAATGGGTACTTGAGTAAAGCATGGTAAACCGCAATTTGATCCGCAGTCTGGAATTTGACCAGGAAATCGACAGTGCTTTTGAAACCGCCGTATCGGACATCTTAGACCCCTCTGATCTGGTTGATCTTATCAGCACCGACCAGGATTATGAAGTCAACAAGATCGTCGATGGCCGCGTCATCCGCGTCGAGGACGACTGCGTCCTGGTGGATGTGGGCTTTAAGAGTGAAGGTACCATCCCGCGGCACGAGTGGGACGACGATGAAGAGACGCCCGAGATCGGGGATATCGTCAAGGTGCTGATCGAGGAGATGGAAGACGAACTGGGGCTGGCAGACGATCCGTACGGGATGGTCAGCCTCAGCCGTCGCAAGGCTCAGAAGTTGATCGAGTGGGACAATGTAATGAACTCGGTCAGCGAAGGGCAAGTGGTCACCGGCGAAGTGACGCGAAAGATCAAAGGCGGTCTGTTGGTCGATATCGGTGTCAATGTCTTCCTGCCGGCCAGTCAGGTAGACATTCGCCGTCCGCCAGACATCGGCGATTTTATCGGACGTGTTGTTCAGTGCGAGGTTTTGAAGATCGACGAGGCGCGACGCAACATCGTGGTCAGTCGGCGATCGCTGATCGAAAAGCAACGCAAGGAAGATCGCGAGCGGTTGTTGGAGGAACTGGAAGAGAGGCAGGTCCGCAAAGGTGTGGTAAAGAATATCGCCGAATTCGGGGCCTTTGTCGATCTGGGCGGCATCGACGGCTTGCTGCACATCACCGACATGAGTTGGGAACGGATCAATCATCCGTCGGAGATGGTGTCGCTGGACCAGGAACTGGATGTCGTCATCCTGAATATCGACCGCGAGAAACAAAAGATCGCGCTGGGTTTGAAGCAGAAGCAAAAGAACCCATGGGATACGGTCGTCGAAAAATACCCCAAGAGCAGTACGCATCACGGGCAAGTCGTGAATGTGATGAGCTACGGTGCGTTCGTCAAGCTGGAGCCGGGGATCGAAGGTCTGGTGCATATCAGCGAAATGTCCTGGACCAAACGCATCAACCATCCCAACGAACTGGTCAATATCGGCGACGAGATCGACGTGGTGATTCTGGGGGTGGATCCCGAAGGCCAACAATTGTCGCTCGGCATGAAGCAGACTCAAGAAAATCCCTGGGATCACGTGGTCGAACGTTATCCGGAGGGTTCGGTGGTCGATGGCAAGGTCCGCAACCTGACCAACTATGGCGCGTTTGTGGAACTGGAAGAGGGCATCGACGGGTTGCTGCATGTCTCCGATATGTCGTGGACCAGGAAGATCAGCCATCCCAACGAGATGCTCGAGCGAGGCCAGCAGATCAGGTGCCGCGTGTTGTCGGTGGACCAGGACCGCCATCGAATCGCGCTGGGATTGAAGCAGATGGATCAGGATCCTTGGTCTTACGATATCCCGAACAAGTACCAACCGGGCCAAGTGATCAGTGGCCGAGTGACGAAGATCACCAACTTCGGCGTCTTCGTCGGATTGGAAGACGGCTTAGAGGGGCTGCTGCACATTTCGGAATTGGCCGACCACAAGGTGGAGAATCCCGAAGAAGTGGTAAAGGTAGGCGAAGAGATCGAGGTGAAGATCCTGCGCGTCGACACCGACGAACGAAAGATCGGCCTGTCACGCAAGCGGGTGGAATGGGCTGAGGAAGAGAGTGCCACGCAACCCGACCAGCAACGATCTCGCGAAGCTCGCAGCGATCTCAAAGGCGGGCTCGGTTCTTCGGGTCCACTGATCAGCCCGATATCGCCACCTCCGTCCGAAGAGTAGGAAGGGCGTTGCCTTGGAATGAGCGGCGATTTCCATGTGGTGATCACCGACTTGCTGGACGATCATCTCCGTCCGGAACGCGAAGTTCTGGACGGAGTCGCCACGGTCACGGCACTGCAGGCGCTGGACGAAACCGATTTGGTCGGTCGCATCGAGCATGCCGATGCGATCATCGTCTATCACCAGATCACGCTGACTCGCGTCACTCTGGAACGTCTGCGACATTGTCGGGTGATTGTTCGCGGTGGCGTGGGGTTCGACAACGTGGACGGAGCGACGGCTCGGCGGTTGGGGATCCCGCTGGCAAACATCCCGGATTACGGCTCGGAAGAGGTGGCCGATTCAGCCCTGGGTATGCTGCTGGCGTTGACTCGAGGAATTCACCGAGCCAATTCGATGTTGCGTGCGGCGGCGGGGCCATGGACGTACGAGGTCATCGCCCCGACGGTGCGGCTGCGCAATCGTGTGTTGGGGATCGTCGGATTGGGCCGGATCGGCACAGCGATGGCCGTACGAGGCAAAGCCTTGGGAATGGATGTCGCCTTCTACGATCCGTACAAGCCCGACGGATACGACAAAGCGTTGGGGATTCGCCGAGTGGAAGAACTGCCCGAATTACTGACGCAATCGCTTGTCATCAGCTTGCATTGCCCTTTGGATCAACACACCCATCATCTGATCGATGGCCCGGCGATGGCGCGCATGCAAAAGGACGCCTATCTGGTCAACACGGCTCGTGGAGGCGTCATCCATGATCAGGCGCTGGCCGAAGCCCTCGGGTCCGGACACTTGGCCGGGGCCGGAATCGATGTGCTGCCCACCGAACCTCCGCCAGCCGACCATCCGCTGCTGGCTGCCTGGCGCGATCCCCAGCATCCGGCCCATCATCGATTGATCATCAACCCGCACATCGCTTGGTACTGTGAAGATGGAAAACGCGACATGCGACGCAAGGCTGCGGAAACGTGCCGCCGCGCCCTCCTGGGGTTGCCGTTACGCAATTTGGTGAATTGATGTCCAGATCAACGGCAGATTCCCTCAAAAAGGTCCCCCTCTGCGTCTTGACCAGGCAAAGATCGGGATGCTATAAGCAGTTGAAGGTAGATTCATCGAGTTCATTCTTCTTCGCCTGAGACAGATTCGAGCTGGACATGATGCGGGTTACCCTAAGGGTTTTGGACGGCGCCGATCGCGGTCAAAACTTCGATAGCGTGGATACGCCGGTCACGATCGGCCGCGAAGAGGGCAATGTGATCCAGTTGAACGACGAGCGGGTCAGTCGCTTTCATGTCAAAATCCAGTCCGACGGTGACCGGCTGGTGCTGACGGATCTGGAGAGCACCAACGGCACGCGAGTCAATGGCGAGGATGTGCGACTTCGGGTTCTGAAATACGGCGACCTGATTCAATTGGGCAGAACGCTGGTCCTGGTCGGGTCGCGTGAACAGATCGAACAACGTCTTGCCGAGTTGCCCTCGCAGGACTCCAAAGGCTGGTTTTGGTTCCGTCGAAATCGCTCTGCGGAAGACTCCTCCTCGGAATCCAGCAACCCGTGGGCGGAAACCGAAAACCTACAGGATTATTTGTTCAATCACGAGACACCCGAGTTGCCCGACGACATGACCGCCACGCAAGCGGCTCAGTTAGCGGAGTTGCTCGACTACCTGCGTCTTCGCATCCGCGGTTTGATTGCCACGGCCAAAGAGGACAAATCCGGGCACGTCACGTTAGGTGCTGTTCCGTGGCAAAAACTGCTGGATGTGAACTCGCGGCTGGCCGAGATGGTTCGGCGGATCGGCGAGCCGGACTCCGATCATTAGCTCCGACGGCCCGCCGGCTTTTTTCGCTTTTCTTCATCGCCTTCGTGATCTGGTCTTGGTAATTCGCTACAATCAGAATGTCGCGCCAAGATCGAAAAAGACCGTCGACATGACCGAGCTTCCCACCGACCTCGGGCAATCGATTGACCTCCGTCGCACCCCCAACGCAAAAGGAGACCACCGTGAGATTTATCCCTGCATGCATATCGTTGCTGAGCATCGTTTGTATCGGTGCTTCGGCGAAGGCCGAACGACCGAATTTTCTGTTCATCCTGGTCGACGACCTGGGCTACATGGACGTGGGGGCATACAATCCCGACTGCTTTTACGACACGCCGCACATCGACCGATTGGCCGCTGAGGGCATGCTGTTCTCCGACGGCTATGTGGCCAACCCGGTCTGCAGCCCGACGCGGTACAGCATCATGACGGGCCGCTATCCCACGCGGGTCGACGCGACCAACTGGTTCACGGGGACTCGTGAAGGCCGGTTCCGCCCGGCGCCGCTGCACAACCGCATGCCGCTGGATGAAGTGACGGTGGCCCAGGCGTTGCGCGAGCACGAGTATGCCACGTTTTTTGCGGGCAAGTGGCATCTGGGACCGACCGAGGAGTATTGGCCGGAAAATCGCGGCTTCGACTTCAATCTGGGCGGCTTCAGTGCCGGGGGACCGTACGGGCCGGGCCGGTACTTCACTCCCTACGGCAACCCGCGTCTGGAAGATGGCCCCGAAGGCGAACATCTGCCCGACCGGTTGGCAACCGAGACCGTCGAGTTCATACGGGCGCATCAAGACCGGCCGTTTTTCGCCTACCTGTCATTCTATTCGGTCCACACGCCGCTGATCGGCCGACCGGACCTGGTGGAAAAGTACGAAGAAAAAGTTCGACGATTGGGCTTACAGGACGTCGAAGCATTCGACGACGAAGAACAGGTCTGGCCGGTCAAGCAGCCGCGCCGGGTGCGAGTGGTCCAGTCCCATGCCGTGTATGCGGCGATGGTCGAGGCGATGGATTTGGCCGTGGGCAAAGTCCTGCAGAGCCTGAAGGAATTGGGATTGGACGATAATACCGTCGTCTTCTTTACGTCCGACAATGGGGGGCTGAGCACCAGTGAGGGCAGTCCGACGTCGAACCTGCCGCTGCGCGGCGGGAAAGGCTGGTTGTACGAAGGCGGGATCCGCGAACCCTATCTGATCAAGTGGCCGGGAGTCACGCAGCCGGGCAGCACGTCCAACGTGCCGGTGACCAGCACCGATTATTACCCCACGATCCTGGACATCGCCGGCGTACCCGCGCGACCCGAACAGCATCAGGACGGCGTCAGCCTGGTCCCGATCCTAAAAGGCACCGGCGAGTTGGATCGCGAGGCCATCTTCTGGCACTACCCGCACTACAGCAATCAGGGCGGCTTCCCCGGCGGTGCGATCCGCATGGGCGACTGGAAGCTGATCGAACGCTACGAAGACGGTCGCGTGCACTTGTACAACCTGGCCGAAGATATCGGCGAACGCCATGATCTGGCCGAGCAAAATCCGGAAAGAGTCCAGGCCATGCGCCAGCGGTTGCACCAGTGGTACACCGAAGTCGACGCCAAGTTCCTGGAAGCGAAACCCGACGGGCCGCAGCCCTGGCGCCCGTGACGCAACGGGGGGTCGGAGTCGTTTTCGGGCGACGATTTAGTAGGTCCCGCGCGCCGAGCGGGACCTGCATTTCTGACGGGCATTTGCGTCCCCATTTGATCCCGCTCCGTGCGCGGGACCCACCGGCAACTTTAGTAGGTCCCGCGCGCCGAGCGGGATCTGCAT
>REEF01000737.1 GCA_007695205.1 Planctomycetaceae bacterium | reverse complement strand
GCGAGGGGTACGAACGACCAGCTCGGTCCTGAGCAAGAACGGCTCGACTTCGTCTTCCAGGGTATCGGGGGCCAAGTTCATCGTATGCGCGATGGCCTCGATTCCTGCTGGACCGCCGCCGAAAACCCGCACGATGGTGGACAGGTAGTTGCGGTCCTGTTGCCCGAGCCCCAGGTCGTCGATGCCGGCCATCTTCAGCGCATCACGAGCGACTTGGAGGGTGATCTGGCCATCGGCGCGGCTGTCGGCATAGTCCCGTACCCATCGCAGTTGGTTGTTGGCGATGCGAGGCGTGCTGCGGCTGCGGCCGGCGATCTCGCGAGCGGCGCGGGCTTCGATCTTGACGTCCAGCTTGCGGGCGTTGCGGCGGACGATCTCGGTCAACTCGTCCACATTGTAGAAGCTCAAATGTTCCCGGGTCGGGAACCGATCGCGGAGCGGAGCGGACAGCATCCCGGCTCGCGTCGTGGCTCCGATCAAGGTGAAAGGTTTCAGCCATAGATTATGAGTCCGCGCGTTGATGCCTTCGCCCAGCACCAGATCGATGCGAAAATCCTCCATGGCCGTATACAGGTATTCCTCGACCGCTCGCGGGATGCGATGGATTTCGTCGATGAACAGGACGGATCGTTCGAGGGCGTTGGTCAGGTAGGGGACCAGATCCTTGGGGGCCTTCAAGCCGGGCCCACTGGCCAACTGGACCGGAACGCCCAGCTCGCGGGGAATGCACAACGCAAAGGTCGTCTTTCCCAATCCCGGCGGCCCATCGAACAGGATATGGCCCAGGGATTCGTTGCGTTTGCGCGCCGCGTCCACCACGATCATCAGGCGCTCGTACACCTCCTGCTGGCCGACCATTTCGGCCATGCGTTGAGGGCGTAGCGCGCGATCTTCTTCTTTTTCGTTGGTCGAACTCTGCAGGATGGCTTCCCGAGTCATGAGGCCTCCGTGCCTTTCTACAATGCGGCCGCGAACAAAACGGCCAAGAATAATAGCAGCGCCAGGAATCCGACCACCCCCGCTGCGACGATCACTTTCTTCCAGGAGACCGGCGCCTGGCCCGTGGCTCGGCCCGTCTGTCCGTTGATCAGGAAGCGAAACAGCCGGTCGCGGTAACGGTAGGCCATGATCCACACAGGCAGCAGCACCGGTTCGCTGGACATGCCTTGCATCAGGACGTTGACCCGCACATTTCGAGCGTTGCCGGGAACCGATGCCGTACAGGCCTCGCGGTCCAGGCTCTCGACAGCCTTGCGTGCCAGAGGACGGGCATACTTTCGGTGCACGCTGAATTGTTCGACGATCCTATTCTCTGTGTTCACCTGCCCCGCCGGCTCGGCAGCCGCCAATTCGAACGGGCACAGCGCGGATGTTTCGCCAGGCGTCAAGACGCCGCTCGCACCGATCAACAGCCCCTCGTACGTCCCCTGGTGTTCTCCGAACAGCGGGAACCAATCGCCTCGCGCACCGAGCGGAACCCGGTTCGTATCGGCGGTCCAATACGTGTGCGTGCGGACCCGAAAAACCCAGTAGGGCACATACACCGCTGCGACTTTGGTGACCTCGGCCGTACTGGCCAAATCTCCAGGCCGCCAAAATCCACGCCCCAACCAACGGCGGAGGATCTCGCCGGCTCGTTGGTGATCGATGGCGAAACGGACGATCCGCTGCGGGGCAATCGAACGGCCGTCCTGGTTCTTGGTCAAGCCCGTGCTGCCGCAGAACGGACATCGCAACGAACGAGCCGATGCATCGTAGCTCATCGAAGCTCCGCATCCATCGCATACGAAATTGTGCGTGGAGACCTGCGAGGCCAAAATCGAACGCCCACCATCCGACTCGGGTGCACGGGTGCCACAATTCGAGCAGAAGAGATCCTCTTCGTCGATCAGCCCATGACACACCGCACATTTTTCCAGACCAAGCGACATCGTTCGACTCGACCTTTTCACAATAAAAGAATCAGCAGCAGCACCAACACCAACAGCAGCAGCAATCCCAAACCAACAGCCCACGCGATTTTCGCCGTCGAGACCGGCTTGTCGCCGGCGCACTTGCCCGTTTGTCCGTTGACCAGAAAACGATACAGCTTGTTCTGATACCGATAACTCAACAAGTAGACGGGCAGCAGACAAAGGTCTGCATTGACCTGCGAGTAGTCGGTGCGGAGTTGCAGGTCGCGGTGAGTGTCGCCCGGCATAAACGCAGCGATTCGCGACTGCTCGCGGCGCTGAAACTCGCGCTGGCAGATCTCCAACGCCGTTGCCTGCTCGACGGAAACCTCCTCGTTTAACCAGCCTGCCAGGAAATGCGGCTGGTAGCGTTTCAAGGCCGGCAACTGGAACGGTTCGATCCGCTGAGCATCCCGCTGTGGCAATCCTCGGCTTCCCGAGGCCAAATAGCCGCTATAATAACGGTGATGCCGCCCCGACAATGGCCACCACTCCGTCTCTTGGACTCTTCGCGTCTTGGTTACCGTATTGCCCTTGGCGTCCCGCGTCGTGTACGTCTCGGTGCGATACCAGTGCTGGCCAATCCGGGCGGACCACTCGCTTCGGGCCAACATGGAAAACACCCAGAAAGGCAGGTAAATGCCTTTCATCTTCTCCGCCACCTGAGCCTGGCTCAAGTCGCCCGGCTGGAACCAGCCGTTGTCGCGGAGCCACTGGGAGAACTTCTGTTGGGCCTGTTCGGGCGACACGGCAAAGCCGATCACAAAGTCGGGTTGGTGCCGTCCGGTCGTTTCCGGACAGAACTCCATCACGTACGTTGAAGTACAGAACGGGCATACGTAACTGCGTTGGTCAGGATCTGTCGCGACTTCCGCCCCACACCCCTCGCAACGGAAATGCGATTGTTCCGGCTCGGTTGCCGTTTCCGTCGTCGGTTCGGAAGACACTGCGGTCGTATGTGGCGTCCCACAGGCCGGACAGAAACGATCCTCCGACTCGACCGGACAGCCACACGCCGAACAGGGTTCGCCATGCGGAGCCGCGCAGTGTGGATCGACCATCGCGAACTCGTCTTCGCAAGACGAGGCGACCGCCGATTCATCAACCTGTGTTTGCATGGTAAACGATCCCCCCCTGAAAGAATCCCTTCTGGCGTGTACTGGTGGCGGCCGAAATCTTGTCCAGCCCACACACCTGATTCTAACGAGCCGTTGGCTTGCTTCCAAACCCTCATTGCAGCAAAGTACGAAGCGCCGTCAGAAAAGGGGGCTGCCCCTTTAAATAATGATTTCGAAACCCAGAAAATACGGTGTACCCTGAGACGGTCAGCCCCCGTTTCTGACTGAGCCAAACACTCGATAACAGGTTTTTCCAAATATTTTTTCGATTTCCTGGGAATATTCAGTTATTCAGGGTGGTTATCAAACCCGTCACCGATTGCCCGCACGAAAGCTTTACGCTATCATGGGAGACAGATCTTACTTGAGGTAGTGGGTCTTTTGTTTTTCACACACCACGTTTTAACGAGTCGAAGCCATGACAATTCGAGTGTTAGTAGCGGATGATCACGAAGTTGTACGATCGGGGTTGCGAAGTATGTTTGCCGACACGGAGATCGAGGTGATCGCCGAGGTGGCAACGGGCAAGGCCGCGTTGGAAGCGGTCACAGAAGACCCGCCGCACGTGGTCCTGTTGGACGTACGTATGCCTGACGTCGACGGGCTGAATGTGCTGGGGCGATTGAAGTTGGACTACCCGGACCTGCCGGTTCTGTTGCTCAGTACCTACGACAATCCTACCTACATCGCTCGGGCTGTGGCCTTGGGGGCGGCCGGATACGTGCTGAAGGACTCGGGACGCGATGTCTTGCTGGACGCGGTACGACGCGCATCGACGGGCGAAGCAATCTGGACTCGTGAGGAACTGCGTCGAGTCACAGGCGCCTTGGCAACCCCGCGACTGGCGGCGAACGTCGAGGTCCCGTTGACTCAGCGCGAGAGTGAAGTGCTCAGGCAACTGGCATTGGGGCTGACCAACAAAGAGATCGCCCAGGCTTTGTCGATCAGCTACGAAACCGTCAAGGAGCACGTGCAGCACATCTTGCGGAAAGTGGGCGTCACCGATCGCACCCAGGCCGCCGTATGGGCGGTACGCAAGGGACTGGTCTAACGCGGCCGGCTTCTTTGCAGTGGGATCGGCATATGAATTAGTGGCATCTTTTGCGGAACGGGGTCGGGAGTCGTTTTAGGCCAATGATAAACCACAGGGAAATTGGCTTGGCCGGTAACGACTACTGACCCCTTCCGTCCCAGACGAAAGGGTTGTTTGACGATGACCAAGCCGACAGATATTTTCCTGAAGGGTGTCGAGACATCGACACAACGCATTGATTACCGAGTGCCCATCAAGTTCGGTGGGCGCGTGGTGGTGGATGTGGTGCTGTTGGATGTCACGGTGGATGTCGAGACGCGTGACGGGCGTCGTGCGCGAGGCCATGGATCGATGCCCATGGGAAATGTCTGGGCGTGGCCCGCGCAGATCGCCTCGGGCGAACAGACGCTCGCCGCCATGATTCGTTTAGGCGAACGGTTGGCGAGCGATGCCAGCGGTTATTCGGAAGCCGGGCATCCATTGGAGATCACCCACGATCTGGCGTCCGGGTACCAGGCGGCGGCTGACCGTGCGATCACCGAATCGGGGGTCGACGAACCGATGCCTCGTTTGGCGCAACTGGTCGCCGCCAGCCCTCTGGAGGCCGCGATCCATGATGCCTACGGGGTCGCGCTGCAGCAGAATTCGTACAACGTGCTGGGCGAAGCATTTGCCAATCGCGATCTCGCGTCGTACTTGACCGACGAGTTCGCTGGCGAGTATCTGGATCGGTACACGCTGCGCGAGCCAAAACCGCGGATGCCCTTGTACCATCTGGTCGGTGCGCTGGATGCGTTGAGCGAATCCGAGTTGACCAACCCGGTCAACGATGGGCTGCCCGAGACGCTGGGCCAGTGGATTCTAACCGACGGATTGACCCATTTGAAGATCAAGCTGGCGGGCGACGACATGGATTGGGATGTGGCCCGGGTCGTCGGTGTGGAACGTGTGGCGGTCCAGGCTCAGAACCAGCGAGGTTGCTCGCAGTGGTACTATTCGTTGGACTTCAACGAAAAGTGCGCCAGTGTCGATTACGTCCTGGAATTCCTGAGCCGTCTGCGGCAGCAGTCGCCCGAGGCCTTGGACCGCGTCCAGTACATCGAACAACCGACGCACCGTGATCTGCGAGCCAATCCGGAGAACCGCATGCACGAGGCGGCGAAGATCAAGCCGGTGGTGATCGATGAATCGCTGGTCGACCTGGACAGCCTGCAACTGGCCCGCCAGCAGGGTTACTCGGGGGTAGCGCTGAAAGCGTGCAAAGGCCACACCGAAGCGCTGTTGATGGGCGCCGCCGCACAGAAATACCAACTGTTTCTGTGCGTGCAGGATCTGACCTGCATCGGTCGTTCGTTCCTGCATTCTGCCTCGGTAGCCGCCCGGATCCCCACCGTGACGGCGATCGAAGGCAACGGGCGGCAGTATTGCCCGGCGGGCAATCGCGGCTGGGACGAACGTTTTCCGGGCATGTTCCAAATCAGTGACGGGACGGTTCAGACCGGCGAACTGAATGCACTGGGGCTGGGTTACTGATCCCCATCATTGCATGCAGTCTTTACTCTCAATGCATCCTGAAGGGCTTACGGCACCATCGTGACCAAGTGGTCGATGGACTCGAAATGAGGGTCTCTACAATCCGCCGTTCTCGTAGATGGCGTCAATTGCGCGTTCCATGTTGGGAATCCTCCGGCTTGGGACCACATCCTGAAAACTCTACCGTTTACCAGACCACCCGCTGCCAGACTATGCCTACCCCGCCGAACCCCCGAAGCTAGGCCTTGCCCACAAGCAGTCGGGTACTCATCTTGGACATTCGGCTAACACCGTCTGAGCCACCGTTTTCTCGTATCGTGATGATCGATCGCCAGCCACCAGTAATGCCATGGGGAAATCTGCCAGGATATCGCTGATGGGTAATCGTTGGTCATCCAGGGGACAGGTTTGGCCGGTGAACCAGTGCTGAAAGACCGAGGGCATGCCTGGCGGCAGGACGATGCTGGTCCCCTGCCAAACCGTGGCACCAAGGAGAACGGTCGCTGGCGCATCTTTATCGGAAGGAGCGGTCAATTGCGCAAGCAAACGTGGGACCACGACGATGGCCATTTGTTCCGGCCGGTCTTCCGCCGCATCCAAGTGACGGGCAAACGCGCATAGATGTTGCGCGCGGTCTCCTTCGATTTCCAGCGGGACGTATCGGCCCTGCTGAAACAAGGCTTCGTGCATCTGCCGACATTGCAGCGTCCGCCAAGTCACAAAGAACTTCAGTCGTGGATCGCGAGGCGCAGTGCCTAGCTGGCTGGCCAATTCCTGCAGCGCCGCGTCCCCCGACTCGATGCGGGTTTCGAGTTCTTGCAAGACTTGGCGACGATACTCGAAATCGACCGGGCGACGATTGTCGGGGTCGACCAAGCTGAAGTCCCATAGTTCTTGGCCCTGGTAGATGTCGGGTATGCCGGGCGAGGTGAGTTTCAGCAATACCTGCGACAGCGCGGTGTACAGGCCCGCATCAAGCACCATTTCGTGAAACTTGCGAAAGGCCTTCAGGAAGCGGTTCTTGGGATCGTTGCGCAA
>REEF01000736.1 GCA_007695205.1 Planctomycetaceae bacterium | reverse complement strand
GATGACGACACAGTCAAACCTTTTCTGCTCGGACATGGTATCCCCTTGATGAATGCCTGCTCCCGAAACTCAGGGAATCGCGTCCTGGCGTCTCCCAGCAAGGCCACATTGTAACCCTGGTGTGATATGACCGAAAGAACCGCTACCAAACTTTACGAACGGCAGCCGTCATGAATAAACGCGAGCGAGCGAAATTCGTCCAGCAGCACCTGCAGCTGCTGTATCCGGACACGCCGATTCCTTTGCAGCATGTCGATCCGTACACGCTGCTTGTCGCCGTGGTGTTAAGCGCCCAGTCGACCGATAAGAAGGTCAACGAAGTCAGCCCCGCGCTTTTCCGTTTGGCCCGCACGCCCGCAGCGATGGCTCGGTTGCCGGTGGAAACCATCCAGTCGATCATCCAGCCTCTGGGGTTGGCTCCTCAAAAGGCCAAGGCCATCGCCGCGCTTTCCCAGCAATTGTTAGACCGGTTCGATGGGCGGGTGCCGGAGAGCTTCGAAGACCTGGAATCGCTGCCCGGTGTGGGACACAAGACGGCCAGTGTCGTGATGGCTCAGGCCTTCGGCCATCCCGCCTTTCCCGTCGACACCCACATCCATCGCCTGGCTCAGCGTTGGGGCTTAAGCTCGGGGCGCAGCGTGGTGCAGACCGAACGCGATTTGAAGCGACTGTTTCCGCAAGAGCTGTGGAACCGTTTGCATCTGCAGATCATCTTCTACGGCCGCCAGCACTGTACGGCCCGCGGCTGTGACGGGTCCGTCTGCGAGATCTGCCGCACCTGCTTTCCGAAACGTTGAAGAAAAGGGGACGGGGGTCTTTTCTGGTGCTGAAAAGACCCCCGTCCCCTTTTTCGCCTCCGAGATCGGTGCTGGTTAGAAAGGCATGACCAGCGTCGACATCAGCAACAGTGCCAAGCACAGCAGTAGGACGATTACGACGGTCAGAGCGCGTCTGGGGTTGGGGCGAGTCTCCGGCTGAGCATGCTCGGGAAACTCGCGGCGCAGGTAGTCGTCGTAGTCGAAATCATCTTCGTCTTCTTCGTAATCGTCCCAGTCGCCATCATCCCAGCCGGAATCGGCGCTGGCGCCGCAGGCCCGGCAGAAATGCGCGTCTTCGGAAACGTCGGCCCCGCAATTGGGGCAGACAAAGCTATCGGGTTCGGAATGCTGTCGATGGTTCATGTCTCTATCTCGAGGCTCGACGATCCCTCCAAACGCAACCGGGCTTCGTCAGCCCAGGGGCTGCTGGGCGCTAGTTCCACGAATCGGACCCAATGCCGATCGGCATCGTCGTGGCGGTCGATGTCGTCCAGCGTCCGCGCCAGATGGTAGTGGACATCCGGATAATCGCTGTGGTATCGCAACGCGCCTTCGAAAGCGGCAATCGCCAGCTCGAATTGCCCGCATTCGGCCAAGACACAACCCAAGTTCGCCCGCGCTTCGACGAAGTTTTCGTCCACCTCGATCGCCATATAATACCGTTCCCGCGCGGCGGACAGGTCGCCCAGCCGGTAAAGCAATTCGGCCAGTTGAAAGCAGACTTCCGCTTTCGGGCCGACGGCCGACAGGACGACTCGATACATTTCGACGGCTTCTTCCAGATGACCGTCGTCTTCCAATTGGCCAGCGAACCCCAGCATCTCGTCGACCGAGGGCGGTTTGGCCTGTTGCGCGAAATAGTCCTCGAACGACAGCGTGCGACGCGTCGGATGGTCGCCCGCATCCTGTTCCTCCGAGGTTTCCAAGGCCTCGAAATCAAAACGTAGCTGCCCCCCGGGCTCGATCAGCCCCTCGCCTTGTCGCAACAGGAATTGACGCCCTTCGACGATGATCGATAACTGAGCCAGGGGCCGCTGGACTTCCGGTACGAAACGCGACAGTTCCGCCAGCTTCTTTTCGACGGTCGAAGGCGACATGCCGGCGGCCAGCATCTGGGCCAGCCGACGAGCGGTGGCGACTTCCTGAAAATCGAAGTAGGGTAGACGCCGGACTTCGCGAGCCGGGACGATCAACCCGCGGCGATGCCAGCGGCGGATCGTGGCGACCGAGACACCCAAGAGCTGGGCCAACATGGCCGGGGTATAGAGACGGCGGACGTTCTGCTCGCTTTCGACCAGGCCCAAACGCTGCCATAAGATGGTTTCGCTAATGATCTCCAACCGCCCCGCTGCGGCTGCTTGACGAGTCTCGTCGTTCAACAGATCCTCTTGATCGCCCAGCGGGAGTTCATCGGCGCCCACGACGACCAGATCCACATCGCGACTCAAGCGATCCGTGGGCGTCCCGCCGCATTGACGAACCAACTGCTGAGCCTCGCGGCGAGTGACGCCACCCAACTTGCCGACAAAAGCGACTCGTTTGTTCGCCAGGAATTGGGTATCACTATCTGCCGGGGTGGACATCGTATCGGATCTCCGCAGTTCTTTTTTGGGCTGGTCAAGGCAGCTTCTTTCCGCAACCACCGCCTACGCCATGCTACTCGCTTCCTGCATGGCTTGCCAAGTCAGCTTGATCAGGGCCTCGGTCCATCCATCGTCCTGCGGCCCCCAGATCTCGCCCAAAACAGCGCGAAGCTCTTGTTCCGATCCGATCGAGGAAATCTCGGGGCTCAGTAGAGCGGCCGCAGCGCCTCGAGCCATGTGGCGAGGCGGGATGCCTTGGTTCAACGCCAACCGCATGGTGCCGAACAAGCGGTCGTCGTAGGCCAGCTTGCGCCGAGCATCCCGAGTGACTCGAGCGACCAAGTCGTTCAGATGCGGATTGAACATCCGCTGCAGCAGATCTTCAGCGCTGGCACGGTACCCGTCCTTGGTAAACAGAGGCTCGTTCAGATGCCCGTACTTTTTGATCAGCGCCGCACCCGATTCGTCCAAGAACGCGGCTCGGGCGGTGGCCAGGATGTCGTCATATTCGGCTGCCTGGGCCATGGTCGTCAACCCGCGTCGTTCCGCCAGGAACCCAATCAGTGCATGGATGGCATTGTGCCCATACAGCTTGGCTTCTTCAAACGGCAGTAGGTCGTCCTTTTCGACAAACACCTGGATGCCGCGTTGAAAACCGTCCAGCGTCACTCGCGAAATCAGGATGTGATGGAACCGCTCGACCAGCACAGCGCGCGGCGTCTCGGGAGTCAACGGGATCAGTCCCAATCGAGCGATGGTGTCGGCGTCGGTAACGACCCCGCTCATCTTCCCCACCACTGTATTGAGCGTCTGGATCTCAGCCAGCGATGGGGCGGGGACTCGAGCACGCAGCGCATCGGCCAGGATCTCGGCCGCGTGATTGTGATTCTCTGCGGCATAGATGATCGCCGGTCGATCCTGGTCGCGCTCGGCAAGGCCGTCGGCCAGCAGGCTGACCACACTGTTGTGGTCCCCCGAATCGTAAAACTGCACGCTGGGCAAAGCGGTAGCCAACTCGTCGGCTCCCGCGATCGCCCGGACCAGTTCCTGACGGTCCTCTGGGTTGGCGGGATGGCACAGTCGCACCCCTTCGATCGCGACCTGCTGGACGCGGTCCGGATCAGCGATGTTGATCTGATAGCGTCCCCCGGCCGCACGCACGGCATCGACCAGCAGCGCATCGACTTCGGCGATCACGTACCGGTCAAAGTTTCCCGAGCGACAGGCCTCGTACAAGAACAAGCCGCTCTGGATCGGACCAAAGCCGAAACCGACGAATGTCCTCTCGGATCTCGACACTTACGCGTCTCCTCCTGCGACTCGCAGCAGTTCCTGTTCAGCTTGGGGAGTCCATTTTCCATTGTCCAGTTTTTCTGCGACGCTAGGGAAATGTTGATCCAGTTGCGCCAGGGGGATCAGCCCGATATCGTGCAGCATGGGGTAGACGATGATCTTCCCGGCCAACGTGCGATGTTCCACCGCCGCGATACCTTCGATGGCACCGGCCATCCCGCTGATCGCATCGACCGACGCGTTGGTATCCAGCCGATCCCCTTCGACTTTGCGCAACACGATCCGCATGTCTTCGATGGTCGAACCGCTGGTACCGAACAGGAACCCACGTTTTTCGATATAGCGGTCCAGGTCCAGATCGTGCCGGACGATGGCGGGAATCCCCGCGAAAATATTGATGATCGCGCGATCGTCTGCTTGCTGGATCGCGTCCGCGACCAGCGCGCCGACCGGCGCCATCAGCACGAAGTACGTGAACGTTTCCTCCAGCGGAGATTGCTGGGGGTTGACCAGCCGCAACGCGACGCCGTTGGCCTTGGCCATCGGATCGGCTTTGCGGAGCAGCGAATCCAGTCGAGCGTCCTCGAAATCCGTCCCCACGACCTGCAGCCCGGATTTGCCTAGGCACACGATACGGATCACCTGCATTTGCCCCATCGGTCCGCCCGCACCGACCACCAGAACGCGATCGCCGTCACGGACCTCGCCGTCGGCCGGGATGATTTTATACGATTCGGCCGGATCGTCGCCCGTCGTGCCGATCCATCGCGTCATGCCGTAATGGACTCGTCCCACCCCGACCGACACCGGTTGCCCGATGCGCTGGCCGCCCAACACGATATTCAGGATTCCGCCGTTGGCCAGTTTGTCGTTCAGTTGTTCGATGGTTGCCTTGTCCGCGCCGTAGTAGACGATATCGTCGAACCCTTCGTCGGGCAGTTGGCCGACCTGGTCGGGCGCGACTGTCCGGATATCGGCCGGAGGACTTTGCGGGGCGTAGCAGCCGTCCAGGCTGGGCAGGTTCTGCGGATCGGCGGCGACGACCAGCAAACGCCCACCGGCCTTGATCGTCGTCCGCTCGCGCGTGACAAACGACGCCTCGACACACGCCCAGGGCTCGACCAACGCCAACGCCGATGCGCCTTTTTCATCGCCCACCGGGATCAGGAAGCGATCGCCGTCGGGTGCCACCACCACACGTTCGTCGAACAGCACGTATTCCTGCAGCCCGCCTTCGAAATTGTATCCGAACGCCGCGTTGGAACCCCCGGCCGTCGGCAATTGGCGATAATCCGACTGGACCAGACAACGTTCGCCGACCTGATGCTGTTTCACCTGGTCGCCAACGGCCACGATCCGCCCCACGACTTCGTGCCCTGGGACGGTTGGCCGATTCTGGGGAGCGTAGTTGCGTGCCTGTTCCAAGATGGCCTTGTCGATCCCCTCGACCACCTCGCTCTTCCGCACATGCTGATGGAACTGTTTCAGCAGTTTCAGGTCCGAGAAGCACAACCCCACCGCCTCGACTTTGACCAAAATTTCATAAGGCCCGGGGTGCGGAATCTCTTTGGATGTGTTCAGCGTCAATTCATCAGGGCCGATCAGTTGGACCGCGTACTGAGTTTCTGGCAAAGTGGTGGATGGCATCACGCGTTTTCCCATTCAGTTGGAGTGGAAGAATCGAGACGGGTCGTTCTCGCTGGATTCGCTTACCTGCGCCGACGCTGCCGTGTTGCGTCGAACGGCAGACGGACAACGCTCCGAGTCTACCTGCTGCGACTCGTCTCGTCTAGGCTCTGTCAGAAAAGGGGTCTGACCTGGCGTGTTCAGTTTGTGCTTGTCAATGCCAATGTCCTTGATCCCGTTTTTGTTCTGGGTAGAACCTCCTAGCAGGAGCGTCGAACTGGTGGGAACGGCGATCGGGTGCGTCTGCGCGGCAGCGGTGGAATCGTTCACGGGGCCAGCAGGCCGCCGGCCGAAACGGCTTCGCCCCACCAACACCCGCCGCCACCGCTGCTGGCCAGCCACGGATCCTCGGCCGGCTGGTCGGCTTGCAACCCGAAGCGATGCGCGCTCGAAGCAGGAACCACCGGTGCGGCCTGATCGCCGACATACCAGGCGTCCCTGGCGTCGGCACCGGCAGCCAGGAATCCGCAGCAGAGTATCAGGCTCAGACAACAGGCCATTCTCGGGCCATCGTGGTGAGACATCGGGCGAATCCTGACAAAGAAGGCGGCCGCTTTGTACGAACGGTACTTCTTGTATCGGTCCAACGGCCTATGCCGCATGTACCGATTGCAATGGTTCACACAGGAAAGCATGCACCGCTCTTGCAGCGGGCACACCAGGGCAATGGAGGGCAAGCGAATTTCGGGCAAAGGAATTTGTTGCTTGGGGGCTGGGGTGGGTGCGGGGGATTGCGGGGCGTGACTTGGACGGCACGGCGACGGTCAGCAGTTGCTTCCCGGCAAAGACCGCAGGAGCGGAGACCAAAAGACGAACACCCAGGCATCCCACCGTCAGCACCTCGATTCCCCTGCCCTCGATTCGCTTGCCCGCCAAAGACCGTTGCCCGCGGCTGCATAGCACCCCGCCGCTGGGTTGTAAGCTTTTTTGGCCGATCAAGGTTGAAACCGAGGGCATTCACCGAATACAATATGATGATCAGGGAACTCGCGGAAAACGAGTGGAGGTGAAAGAGGCTATGAACGTGACGCTCACGCCAGATTTGGAGCAGGCCCTTGTGCTGAGGGCTCGCCAGCACGGCACCACACCAGAAGCGGTCGTCCTCGACGCGATTCGGGATAAGCTGGGGCCAGAACCCGCCGAATTGGCGAACATCTTGGAACCGCGTGATGAATGGGAAGAGCGGCTTCTGCGGGTCGGTACGCCCTGCGGAGTATCGGTGAGCAACGAGGCCCTGAGCAGCGAAGGGCTGTACGAGTGATGCGGTTGCTGGTCGACACAAGTCTCCTGGGCAGGCT
>REEF01000182.1 GCA_007695205.1 Planctomycetaceae bacterium | reverse complement strand
CCAGAACATTTTGAAAAAGGCTTTGACCGAGACCGGCTGTTCGACCTTGCGGGCCTGCGGATAGAGCGGGATGTCCCACGACGGTGGCGTGCCCGATTCCCCGCCCCTCACGGGCACTGCTCGCGGCCCACTGTCGCCTAGATCCAGCCCCCGCTCGTTGAGGTCGAGGTACCCCTCTGCCGGACGGTCCGTTCCGTGGCCGACCCGCGGGTAGTCTTCGGTGCCGTTCGTGGCTCTTTCCGTTTCCGTTTTCCCGCAGCCCCCACAAATGAGAGCCGTGACGAGCGCCAACAGCCAGTGAGCGTGATTTGGTCGAGTCATGATGCTTTCCTCCGTTCCGGTCTATCGAGAGTTGTTCTTACCGCGCCGGCATTTCGCGAGAGGATGCCGAACGTTCATGCTCGCGCACGCGAGCCGCGTCCGCTGCGCTGCTTCCAGACTGCCGGGCGGCATCATCGTTTTCTCCGTACCCTTCGGGGCCCTGAGCAGTTCGCCCAGATTCAGGCGGAGCAGGCCGATGGTGTCGCGTTGCGGTGTATCAAGATTGGTTGTTTACCGAGCGGACGTTCCGCGCGACCGGACCTCTGGGCGATTTGGCGGCGCGTGCTGATTGGCGGCCCTACCAAACCCTCATTTTACAGGGGCGCTTGCGTTGACGGCAAACGCTTTGTGGCATTTCTTGGCATTTCTTGGCATTTCCGTAGCGGTCGGCCAGCCCGCATGATCTGCCGGAACCGATGCCCGACGGCGGTCGGGTTGAGAGTCTGCCGCCCTCCCCACGTAATCGTTGGCGAAACGCGGTACTTTGCGGTCTTTTGTGAGGAATTTCTCGTCGTTCCCCCAAGACAAATCGGGATTGTCAGCCCAACAAAAGATCGAGCAGTCAAGCCATCCAGCACATTAGGTGGGTGGCACCAATCAGGATCCCAGACACATTAGGTGGGTGGCACCAATTGCCAATTGCTAATCAGGCCCCAGTCAGGCTGTGGTGCCAATCAGTCCGGTAGTCGACGACGTCTCTTCATTCAGAAAGCGATCGGTCAAGCAGTGGGCGAACGAGTTCGCGAATCTCCAGGGGCAGCCGAAACAGAGGGCGATCGTTTCCTGTCTTGATCGCTTCGACGGCGGCGTCCAAGCTCCGTAACGCTAGCTCCAATTCCTCACAGTCCTTGCCCGCTCGTTGCCATGCCCGGTTCCAGATATCGAGTTGCGTCGGCGAGTAGCCTTCTGTCGCGAGCAGCTCGATGGTGAGCGTCACCCCTTGGCCCAGCTTGTCGGCCGCCCGGTGACGCTCGTACAACGCAGCGATCGCCGCAACGTAATCCTCCCATTCCTGGTGCCCTCGTCGCAGAACCATCGCCAGCAGATCCCGCGCATTTCCACCATAAGCGTCCACCGCCCTGTCGCCGGTGCAAAACGCCGTTTCGAGAGCCGTGGGTGGCCCAACCGCCGGAAGAGGGCCTTCCCGCAAGTACGATTCGGGAAACCAGGCTTTCAGGAATTTGGCCACCAGTCGCAATGGACGGCCGCGCTGATTCTTCACTTCCAGGCACAGCCGCATCAACGGTTCGGCCATCTCATAGAACGACTCCTTGCCGCGTTTCTGCGATTGCACGTAACCTTTCTGTTTCAGAGTGCCCAACTGCTTGGAACAAGTGCCCTGGGCAATGAACGTCTGCTCCGCAATCTGTTTGACTGTCTTCGCACCGTCGTCGCTGCACAGGCATTGCACGATTCGGGCCTGCTGCGGCGGCAAGGAACGGACTCGCTCCTGGAAATACGGCGTGAGATCCTCAGCCAGACCCTCGAACGCCGTGACCAAGTCGTCCAACGATTCCTTCGTCAGGAACTCGGCCAGCAGCACGTACATGCGATGATTGCCGCCGGCCAGATGGTGCAACGCACGAATCCGATAGCGTCCTTCCGCCGAATCAAGGTACGCCACAAGATCCCGATTCCCCTGTTCAAGACTGATCTTTCGGATCAGCTCCCTGGCGTCGTCGACCGCGAGGGCACGAAGGTGTTTGATGTCGAAGAACCCGAAGAACGCCTCGTCGCGCCGAGCGATTCCGGCAAACAATTGCTGCGACGTGGCCAACGTGGCAATGCGCGGGTGTTCTTGCAGGAACGCCCGCCATTTCTTCTGCCCCATGTCGCCCAGTCCGTCAAACACCCCGTCCAGGTTCTCCATGATCAACAGGATGCTCCGTTGTCCCAACCGTTCGATGACGGACTTCAAGATCGATTCGGCGGCGTCATCGGCGTCCAGTCCGCGAACCGACTCGCGGTAGTCCGTGTCGAACTCGGCCGTGTACTCGACGGCCAACTGGTCGGCAATGCCCAGCGCGATGTCGATCAGGCCCGTGACCGTGTCGTCCTCGCCCAACCAGGCCACCCGCATGGCATCCGACAATTCACTCCGGTGCCGCAATTCGTATTCGACCAAGGTGACCAGGTGGGTCTTGCCGCTGCCGCGCGGACCGACCAGCAGAATGTGGTGTTTGTCATCGGTCGACATGCTGCGGGCCAGGCGCTCGACGATTTTCTCAAGCAATCGCTCGCGTTGTACGAAGATGCGTTTGAGCACCTCGCGGTCCGTATTGCTGGGCGTGTACGCCGAGATGACAGGTCGACGATTCATGACGACAACCCCTGGGCCAAGATCCACCACTGACGGATCAAGGGAAAGCGAAACGCGTAACGTTTTTCGGTGTCGGCAGTCAGGTAGTGATCCTGTGCCAACGACGTGAGCAGCCGGACGATCGCGTGGCGATCGTCCAACGCCATCTGTGCCTTCATCGCTGCCCATACTTGGTCGATCGTCTGCGGCGTTGAGGCAACGGCCAGGATATCGAGTAGCACAACCTCGGTGAATCTGTGCGGCGAATCGACTTTCTCCAGGTCGATGAAGATCAGCTCGGTGCCAGCTCGGCGTTCCGCCAACATCTCCCTCGTTTTACAAGACGTAATTAACGTGCGACAAATGTATCGTACGACGATTTCATCGCACGTCAAGATCGTCGGACATATTTTGCGAGAAATTCAGTCTCTGCGGATAAAGATGAACTAGCTGAAAGGTTGGATTTAGCCAGTTCTTTAGGATCTGAAACGGTGCTAGCTGTGCTTGCTTCACGTTGAGTTGGGTGGATCGGCCCCATTTTGCCGATGACAGACAAATCCTTCAGCGGTACATTCCTGATCAGTGCTTGCTAACAAGAACTAAGGACAGGGAATCGTCCTGGTGGAAACATCGCTGCATCGTCAACTGAAGGAACACTACGCTGCCGGAGCGGCGCAGATCGAGGCGCGACTGGGCAGCTATCGCATCGATGTGCTGGAAGACGATCGGTTGATCGAGATCCAACATGGTTCGCTGGCCGCGATCCGGGATAAGATCGCTGCGCTGCTGGCCGACGGCCATCACGTGCTGGTCGTCAAACCGATTGTGGCGCGGAAGAGTATCGTGCGGCTGGAAGGCCAGGGGGGACGAGTCCTGGGGCGTCGCGCCAGCCCGAAACAGGGCACAATCCTGGATCTGTTCCACGAGCTCGTCTATTTCACCCGCGTCTTCCCGCACCGGAACCTGACGCTGGAAGTCCCGTTGGTCGAGATCGACGAGCTGCGGTACCCGGGCCACGGCCGACGTCGTCGCCACCGGAAGAACGATCATTTGGTCGAGGATCAGAAACTGCTGCGGATCGCCGAACTCCATCGGTTCCAAAAGGGCGCGGATCTGGTGCGATTGCTGCCCAGTGAATTGCCCAACCCCTTCCACACGGCGGATCTGGCCCAATTGCTGGATATCCCCCGCTGGATCGCTCAACGGATCGCTTACTGCCTGCGCCAGATGCGTATCGCCAAGCAGGTCGGCAAAAAGGGGAATACCTGCTTGTACCAGCTTCGATCGGCCGCGCGAAAAGCCGCCTGACCCCAACGTTCCAGAAGAATGCAGAATTACCTGCTGGGCATCGGATCCGGTTCGAGGAGAAACCCATGACGGTCCAACCGCTTGACCTGGCGCGGCGAAAGACCACGTGGGTCAAATTGGCCACAGCGGTTTGGTCCGGGCTGCTCGACGCGGGCCGGTATGACCCAAGCTTCGATGGTCAGTTCGTCGCTGGCGTGGCAGGCTTCAACGATCTTCTCGGCCGGTTGCGGAGAACCGAGCATCGCTCCGCCCGTGACCTGCAATCCGCCGTACGGCAGCCAATCGAACCCGATGCGCCGGCCGACCGGTCCAGCGGCATGTTTACGCGCCGGGTCTTCTATCTGAAGGACTCCGACAGCCATGCGTCGCGGATCTCCACGCGAATTGAGCTTCACCAACGCCCTCCAGACGATTGCGGCCTCCTTGGGGAGCCTACCATTGTTGGACGACGACACCGTGGATCGTCTGATCGAATCTCAGTTAGCGAGTCTGACCGAACAGCTTGTTGGCCGACGGCCGAATCGTGTGGAGCCGCGTGCCGTGAAGCGGCGTCCAAAGCCTCAGCGCTTATTGACCATGCCCCGCGACGAAGCACGCGCCCTGCTATATATCGCGGAATTGACCCCTAGGAAAAGCAAAAGTGGGAGCGACACAAAACAAGGACGTGAACTCCACAATCCTTAGTCGAATTCGCCTGCGCCACAATCGCTAAGTTTGGCCGCGAGGTGCACGAACTTCGACCGCGGTGCGCGCCGTCTAACTCCATTCGTGTGACCAGTAGCAATCTCCTCAACACTCTGCGGCGCCTCTTCTGATAGCCGCTCGGAACCGGGTGTCCCTGGCCGTAAGTCCTTACGTCGCAAGTGGAAGTGCCATTCGGGTCTGACCCTTTGGAGGGCACGCTGAAAACTCAGGAAATACGGTGTGCCCGGAGAGTGTCAGACCTCTTTTCCGACAAAGCCTCGTGTTAAGGTACTCATCGCACATCGCATCTCCAAACTCCCCAAACAGATTGTCCTGTCTGAATCGTGGTCTTCCTTCTCAAGGCAGCAACATACCTCGCGGAGGTTCCAACTGCTCGCCATTGTACCGCACCGCTAGGGTGTCAGGAAGACGTCGGCTCAGGCTCTTGTCTACGGCGGGCATCACTGCCCGCTCGCCAGGCCGTATCTGATTGCGGTCCTTGCCGCCGCGACCGCCGTCGCGCGCGTTGCCTCGACAAGGGATGATGCAGAAGTGGATGAAGACGAACTGCAGCGTTTGCCCATCGGGACTCGGCGCCGAGTTTCATGGCCGCCAGGGGGCGAAGCATTCGGCGAGTTCCGGCGTGTCGTATTCGTCCTGCCATGAGGGACGCGGATGGAAAAGAGTCGCGGGGTTCGGCCGGGCGCTGTCGGTCGTTCGCTGCCTCGAATCGGGCCGAAACCCGGTCGTGCCGTTGCGGCTCCTGGCCGACGGCCGCCATGATGACCGTCTTTTGCCGCCGGTACCTCTTGATTCTCCATTTTCTCCGTCTATCATCGAGGTCTGTGAGGAAGCGAATTTTCCGATCCCTGGGCGTTACGCAGCCACATGCGACCCTGAGAGGAGATACCGATGAAGCTCGGACCATCGTATTACGTCGCTCTTACCCTGCTGTTCGGCACAGGATCAATCTTGGCGCAACACGGCGCGGCGTTCGAAGCGCGGAGCGAACGACGCCCCAACCAGTCGCCATCAGGTCTGCCCGAAGGGAACGATGGCATTGCCGCCGAACATCCCGGCGATGGGGGCATTGAAGAGCATCCGGCGGTCGTCTTTGTGGAACGGTTCGAGGGAACGCTGGAACAGATCGGCAAGCGCTGGGACAACGTCAGTCGCCCCGACATTTTTTCGCTTTCCGACGACGTGCCCTCCGGGGCGGCGAGCCGCCAGTCGTTGATGATGATGCACACCGGCGGCGACGGCAACGGCGGGCACCTGTACCGCCGGTTGCTCCCCGGCTACGAAAAGCTTTTCTGGCGGTATTACGTCAAGTTCGATCCCGACGCCGGACCGCTGCACCACACGCCACGCATCGGGGGACTCCATCCTCTGCCGCGTTGGCCTACCGGCGGCGCCGGGTCCAGGCCGGACGGCGACCGCAACTTCCGAGTCGGCGTCGGACCGCAATACGGACCGGACGGAAGTTGGGACTTCTACACCTACTGGAACGAGATGCGCGGCAGCCCGCCGCGAGGCCAAACGTGGGGCAACAACTTGCTTCGGAATCCCGAACTGCGCACGCAACGGGGACGCTGGACTTGCGTGGAGTTGATGGTCAAGCTCAACCAGCCGGACCAACGCGACGGCGAACTGGCGCTGTGGCTGGACGGCAAGCTTGTCGGCCACTTGGGCCCGGGCTTTCCGGACGGCACCTGGATTTGGGACAAGTTTACGCCTGACCATCCGGGCCCCGGTATCCGCTGGAGCGACGACGTAGCCGGGGGCCGTCAACAGATCCCCGGAGACCTGCCGTTCGAGGGATTTCGCTGGCGCACGTCGGAGGATCTCACGATCAACTTCGTATGGATGTTGCTGTTCATTACCCGCGCGCCGGAGGGACACCAGAGCCGCGTCTGGTTCGACCACATCGTCGTCGCGGAAGATTACATCGGCCCCATCAGCCCGGCCCGCTAGAGCTAGAGGGGCAAGACGACAATGCAGGAAGCTCCCTCGCAGGACGGATTGCCAATCCGTCCTACTTGTTTGTGCAACGACGGGGTTTATGCT
>REEF01000184.1 GCA_007695205.1 Planctomycetaceae bacterium | reverse complement strand
TGAGTACCAACATGACAAGACTCCTTGAAACCGTGTGAGTTTCCTCAGGTAGCATCGAGTGAACTAGGCCTGGCGGCCAACGATGCTGGCTAGATGCACGATGCGTGCCAAATCCCGACGACTTTTGCCGAATCGTTGTAACTCGATTTGTACCAACAAGATACAAAGAATGTTTGGTGAGCACTGTCGCTTTTCGAAGCGTGCCGTTTTGCAAAGACCTTGAAAGTTCTTCAACGAACCGACCGATATGCCGATCGAACGGAAGTTCCTGGGACTGGACCATGCGAGCCTGCCGCTGGCTGCAGATTATCTGGCGGTTCGCTACCACTTGGGAGCCGCATGGGATCTGTCCCAGGTATTGGTCGTGGTGCCGGGGGCTCAAGCGGGTCGACGGCTATTGGAGCTGCTGGTCCATTCCAGCCAGCGACGCTCGATTCGGCTCACCCCGCCGCAGATCGAGACGGTGGGTCGAGTCCCCGAGCGACTTTATCTGCCGCAGCGCCCTTTCGCGACGGATCTGATCCAGCAACTGGCATGGGCACGCGTCTTGCGTGACTGCGATCGCGACAAGCTGCAGAGCATCCTGGTTCCGCCAGCCGATGGCGACGATCTGCGATGGTTGGAATATGGACGTTTGCTTTGGCGGCTGTATCAGGAATTGGCGGCCGATGGGCTGGATTTTGCGCAGGTGGCGAAACGAGCCCAGCAGATGGAGCGTTTTCCTGAAAAGCCGCGCTGGTCGGTCTTGCACGACTTGCAACAGGCCTACCTGCGGATGCTGGACCACCTGGAGTTATGGGATGTCCAGATGGCACGTCAGGTGGCGATCGAGCAACGGGAATGCCACACCGATTACGATCTGATCCTGGTCGGTGCCGCCGACTTGACGGTGCTGCTGCGAAAGATGCTGGATCAGGTGGCCGACCGGGTCACCGCCCTGGTGTTTGCTCCCGAGTCCTGGCATGACCGTTTCGACCGTCACGGGTGCCTGATTCCGTCTGCCTGGCAATCGGTGACGATCGATCTGCAGGATCATCCGGTTCACGTGGTCGAAGGACCAACGGAGCAGGCCGATCGAGTGGCCCGTTGCCTGGCTGGCTTCGAGGCCCGTTATCGGGCCGACGAGATCACCATCGGACTGGCCGATGAAACCGCGGCACCGCTGATCCAACGTCAGTTACAGCAATGCGGCATCCGGTCGCGATATGCCGGGGGAGTACCGCTGTCCCGGACCGCGCCGTACCGTCTGATCGCTGCGGTGCTGGCGTATCTGCGATCGGGCGGCTACACGGATTTCGCGGCGTTGGTGCGGCATCCGGATATCGACCAGTACCTGCAACAGCAGGGTGTCGCGCCGACCTGGCTGGATGATCTGGACGAATACTACCGTCGACATCTTCCTGATCGATGGGGAACCGGCTGGGCCCGCGATACCTACGGACAATCGGTGGCCTACGCCTACTCGAAAATCCAACACTGCCTGCACGAGTTTGATTCATCGATTCGTCCGATGATCCAGTGGGCGGATCCCTTGCGATCGGTGGTCACGGCGGTCTACGGTGGTCGGGACTGGAATCAACAGGACGCATCGCAACGGGTGGTCATCCATGTTTTGCGTCGATTGCAGGAGGTGCTGGACGAGCAAATCGAGACGATTCCCCAGCGGCTGATGCCATCGCTGCCGGCCGCCGATATGCTGCAACTGGTGCTGGATCAATTGCAATCCGACTCGCTACCGGTGCCCACCGACGCGGGCGCTGTCCACCTGGCCGGTTGGCTAGAACTGGCTCTGGATGATGCACCGGCGTTGATCGTCTGTGGACTGAACGAGGGCCTGGTACCGTCGTCGGTCAACGCGGATCTTTTTTTGCCGGACGCACTGCGCAGCCGCTTGGGCTTACAGGATAATCAGCGTCGATACGCGCGGGATGCTTACGCGCTGAGCGTCCTGATGGCAACACGCCAGCATCTGCAAGCGATTGTGACGAGACGAAATCTGGACGGGGATCCGATGATTCCCAGTCGCCTGCTGTTCGCTACCGACCCGCAAACGCTGGCGGAACGCGCGTTGAAGTTCTTTGCGCCGCCGACCCCGGTCCACGAACTGCCGCCGCTGGCCGGCGTGTTGACCGCAGGGCAGCGGAATCCGAATTTCCCTATCCCACAACCGGTGCCGCTGGACGAACCGATCCAATCCATGCGGGTGACGGCTTTTCGCGATTATCTGGCCTGTCCCTATCGCTTCTACCTGCGACATGTGTTGGGGTTGCGACCGGTGGATGATCGGGCGGAAGAACTGGACGGTGCGGCGTTCGGGAACCTGATGCACGACGTGATGTATCGATTCGGGAACGACCCGCTCCGAGATGCGACCGATCCCGACCAGATCCGGCGATTGCTGGAAGAACTGCGCGACCAGCGAGTGGCCGAGTTGTTCGGCCAGCGGCCGATGGCGGCGGTGGGTGTCCAGGTAGAACAGCTACGCCAGCGGCTGCAGACGTTCGCCGAATTCCAAGCGAGTTGGGCCCAACAGGGATGGCGCATCCGGCACATCGAGGTCCCAACTCGCGACCAGGTGGGCGTCGAATTCCTCGTCGACGACCTGCCGATGCTGCTGCGCGGCCGGATCGACCGCATCGACGTGCATCGCGATACGGGGGAAGTCGCTGTCCTGGACTACAAGACCTCGGATTCCGCGAGGACCCCCGACGCCGTGCACCGAAAATCCGGCCAATGGGTCGACCTGCAGTTGCCACTTTACCGGCACTTGGTCGCCAGCTTGGGACTGTCTGAGCCGGTACGGTTGGGCTATTTGCTGTTGCCCAGGGATCTGAGCAGCATCGGCGTCTCTTTCGCTCCGTGGAAGCTGCAGGAACTCCAACAGGCAGACGAGGTGGCGCGGTCCGTAGTGCGGGCGGTCCGACAACAACAGTTCTGGCCACCTACCGATCCGCCTCCCGATTTCGCCGAGGATTTCGCACCGATCTGCCAGGACAGCGTGTTCGACCGGCCGCAGATCAATGGGCGTTCAACATCCGCGTGAATTGATCGCCCTGTGGGTCGTAATCAAAGCCCAGCGCCCGAGCGCTGTCGTCGTAACGCTGCTTTCGTTCTGCTTGCATGGCTTCGGAATCTTGCTGGTCGCGCCCCAGCGGGTAACGGCTGGCGGGGATCATGCGGACTTCCCGAGCACCGCACGCTCGGCCGAACTCGATCACCGCTCGGATCAAGAGTTGGGGCCAGTCCAGCGCGCACCACTTCGGCTCAGCCCACTCAGGATAGCCCGTAGTCGGTTGGATCTCTTCGATCTCCAGCACCGGGCCCTGTTCGATATTGAATCCGATGACGGCCAGATCGCGCCAGCCCTTCTCCATGTGCCCTCCCCAATCACTGGGGATGAACTGCTGGTATCGGGACTGCAATTCGAACATGCAATCGGTCAGACAATCGGATGTGGTCATCAGGAACCGCAGGCAGGGCGGCGTCAGCGGAACCAGACGAAAATCGTCCGCCGCTACCTCGCCGCCCGGCTTGACGTATTCGGCAAAATAGTCGCTCAGCGGCGGGACATTCGACTGGTTGGCGACCAGCACAAAATCCCGGACCAGTGATTGTCTCGCCTCTGCCAACTCCATAGCTCAGCCTCCCAGTTCCATCCCGCCGGCTACCGTAACGATGGCACACGGCGCGTAGGTGTTTCCGTAAGCACTGGCACTGCGCACGACGGCCTGCGCGATCTCCCAGGCCTCGCCAGCCCGCTTCAATTTGGTCTTCGCGGTCGCGTACTTCCAAACTTCCGACGGTAATCGGGACGTCATGTCCGTGTTGATGAAACCGGGACAGATCGCCGTACACCGCAGACCCGGATACTCGATGGCCAACGCCTTGGTATAGGCAATCACCCCTCCTTTGGCGGCACAGTAGTTCGTTTGCCCGATATTGCCGACTTGGCCGCTGATCGAGCTGATATTGACGATGGCTCCGCCGGCCTTTCGCAGGTAGCGGATGCTGGACTTGCAGAAATTGTGCGTGCCGGTCAGGTTGGTCGAGATGACCGCGTCCCAGTTCTCGTCGGACATCCGCATGGCGGCACCGTCGCGGGTGATTCCTGCGTTGTTGACCAACACATACAGTTGTTTCCCGTACGGCTGGACCGCTTGGTCGATGACTTCTTTGACCTGAGCGGAATCGGTGACATTGGCGATGCGGAAATCGGTTTTGGTTGCGTAAGTATCGGCGATTTCCGTTGCGGTCTGCTCGATGCTCGGGTCTAAATCTACCAGCATCAGGTGGCTTTTCTGCTTCGCAAATTCTTCGGCGATCGCGCGTCCGATCCCTCGGGCGGCGCCGGTGATCAGTACAAGCTTGCCCTCCAAGTCGGGAAACACGGCCGTCGGCATGGGAATCTCTGTAGTCATGTTGCTTTCCGAATGATTGTCGGTAGTGGGGGAAAGAAAAACGCCGGACCGACCATTTCCGAATGCCCGGCGGCAGTGTCACGTTCGCGTAAAAGGTAACGCTTATGGCGATTCACGTCAATCTCTGCTCAAGCGACTCGAAGCTGGCGTGTCGCCCCTTGCACGCGGCAGGGGTACATCCCACAATGGTCGCCAGTCGTGGGTACCGCGCCTGGCGTTGCAATCGGCAAGGTGCACCCCAGTACGTTCCGTCAATCTCCTGAACCGAGTGTTTCCTTATGCGATGTCGTCTGCTGGATCGGATCACGCAACTGGATCCCGGAAAACACATCCAGGCCACCAAACGTTTATACGCCTCCGAACGCTACCTGGAGGATCACTTCCCGAACTTTCCCATCATGCCCGGCGTGCTGATGCTCGAAGCGATGGTCCAGGCCGCCCACTGGCTGGTCCGGAAAACGGACGAATTCGCTCATTCGATGGTGACGCTGAAGGAGGTGCGGAACGTCAAATTCAGCGGTTTTTTGGAGCCGAACCAAGACCTGGAGATCCGGGCCGACATCAAGAAGCAAGACGGTCCGTTGACGACCCTGATGGCTCGCGGCGAGGTCGATGGTAACACGGTGGTCAGCGGGCGGCTGATCCTCGAGACCTGGGAGCTTGGTGACAAGTACCCCGAGCGAGCGTCCAGCAGAGACTTTGTTTTACGCAAAGTCCGCGAGCAATTCGAACGAGTCGCGACGGGCGCGCCCGAGGTTCCGACTCATAGCGGATTGTCGATGCGCTGGATGTGGATCGATCGGTTTGTCGAGTTCGTTCGAGGCGAGCGGTCGGCGGCGATCAAGAACGTGAGCCTGTCAGAGGAACCGTTAAGCGATTATCCACCCGGGTTTCCCATGCTGCCCCCATCGCTGATCATTGAAGGGATGGCCTGGGCCGGCGGCATCCTGGCGAACGACCATCGAGGCTTTCGCGATCGCACCGTGTTAGCCAAGGTGAATCGCGCCGTGTTTCACCGCCCGGCGCTGCCCGGCGATCAACTGCGCTACACGGCCGTCCTGGAAGGCACCGAAGCCGAAGGCGCGTTCATCCGGGGCACCAGTCATGTGGGCGACCAGCTCCAGGCGGAAATCGACCTGTTCCTGGCGCATCTGGGCGATCGGTTCCAGGAAGTCGCCGAAGATCTGATCGACCCGGCTGACATGCTGGCCACCCTGCGGTTGTTCGGCATGTACGACGTCGCACGCACTGCATCCGGCGAACCGCTGGAAGTGGCCGAAAAACTTCTGGAAGGTGAACAACAGGCTCAAGCCGCCGCACCGGCTGGTTGAACCATCCGGACGAAGCGTGTCCCCAGTCGTGGTGGCCACGAAGACAATACGGAAGGTGCCATCATCAGCAAAACCTCGCCCTGCCGCTCCGGTACCCTACAAGCCGATTGGTACGACTATCCGCAGTACTACGACATCGCGTTTCGATCGGAGACGCGGCTGGAGGCGGATTTCATCGAGGCTGCTGGCAAGAAGTATGTGAACTTTCCCGTGCAAAGATTGCTCGAACCGGCGTGCGGTACCGGCCGTCTGGTGGCGGAACTGGCCGCACGAGGTCATCACGTGACCGGCTTGGACTTGAGCCAACCGAGCTTGAACTACGCGCGTCGCCGACTGGTTCGTCGCAAGCTGGCTGCCGATCTGTTCCCAGCGGACATGGCCGATTTTCAGGTGGATTCACCGGTCGACGCAGCCTACTGTACGTTCGACGGGTTCCGGCACCTGCTGACCGAAGACTCGGCTCGCCGACACTTGCAATGTGTTTCGGACGCCTTGCGGCCCGGCGGTATCTACATCCTGGGTTTTCATCTGCTGCCCCCGGACGCCGACCCGGAGTGTACGGAACGTTGGACCCAACAGCATGGTCGAACGAAAGTCACCGTCACCCTGCGCGTGCTGGACACCGACCGTCGCCGCCGCATCGAGACGCTCCGCGTCTGTTTGCTGGTCCGCAGCGGCACGCGGACCGTGCGTCTACGTCACGATTTCCCCTTTCGCATGTACACAGCTCGCCAATTCCGCCGATTGCTGGACCGCGTGCCCACACTGCATCTGTGCGACGTTTACGATTTCTGGTACGAGATCGATCATCCGCTGAAGCTGGACAACCAAATCTCTGATACGGTCTTCATTTTGAAGAAAACCGGCAAGGGCTTCGAGTGAACATTCCGGTGCTAAGCACCCGGCCAGAAGTTTCTTGTCAATCAAGTTAGCCTTGCATGGGTGACGC
>REEF01000186.1 GCA_007695205.1 Planctomycetaceae bacterium | reverse complement strand
AACGTTGATGTTTTCCTCCCGGTCCTGTGCTGGGCAATGAAACTAAGTTATATTAAGACGAATCCGTCGGACGATAGCAAGAGCCGATCCGATCTGCATCCGATTCAATCATGCTGGAGGGTGTGACGCGTGGCAAGAACCAAGCTGGTCCTCGTAATGTTGCTGGGGTGGGTGATGACAGGACCGGCACCGACGTGGGGGCATGAATTCGAGCCCACGATCGATGCAGGTGTTGTGACACGACAAGCTGCAGACACAAACGGTGCAACTCAAGCAGTGGCACGCGATTGGCCGATGTGGGGTTACGACTGCCAACGCCGCTGGGCCACGACGATGGACCTGCCCAGCGAGTTGCATCGGCAATGGACGCTGGAATTGCCGACACCGGCGCGCGCATGGCCAGCGCAGATCGATGATCGGGACAAGCTGGAATTCGATCGTTCGTACAGCCCGATCGTATCGGGGCGGATGCTGCTGGTCGCTTCGATGGTGAACGACAGCTTGACCGCCTACGATACCCGCTCGGGCCGAAAACAGTGGCGATTCTATGCCGATGGTCCTATGCGACTGGCACCAGCCGCCCATGATGGTAGCGTGTACGCCGTGTCGGACGATGGATATCTGTACTGTCTGGACGTTCAGACCGGCGACCTAAAATGGAAGTTCTTGGGTGGCCCCGAGGATCGTCGATTACTGGGCAACTCGCGATTGATCAGTAGTTGGCCGGCTCGAGGAGGGCCCGTCGTCGCGAACGGGCGAGTTTATTTTGCGGCGAGCGTCTGGCCGCTGATGGGAACGTTCGTCCATGCCTTGGATGCCGCGACCGGTGAGCTGGTGTGGTCCAACAGCGGTACGGGGTCCATCTACAATCTTCACCAACACAGCGGGGCTGATGCGTTCGGTGGCGTCGCTCCCCAAGGCTACTTGGCGGTGGACGAGGATGTGTTGCTGGTCGCTGGCGGTCGAACGCCGCCGGCCGGGTTCGATCTGGAATCGGGAAGATTGAAGTTTTTTCACCAGTCCACGGGGATCGTCGGCAAAGCCGCCGGAGGCTATCGCGTGGCCGTTCATCAGGGCTGGTTCTACAACCATGGCTGGATGTACAGCTCGGAAGACGGTGCGCCGTTCGATGCACTGAATGCGACCGTGCTGACCGACGACGCGGTCTACGTGCTGTCGAACAACGGCCAGCGACTGGATGCGTACGCTCCGCGCCCCGACCACCAGGAGGTCCGGGTGACCAATCGTCTGGGACGTGGGCAATTGAAGAAAAGGTATTCGCATCGACGACTGTGGCGTGAAGATCTGGATACCGGCATCGATCGTCTGTACCTGCGCGCCGGCGAACGGTTGTACGGTGGATCGGCGGATGGACGGATCGTGGCCATCGATCTGCCGAAAGACGACCAGGCCGCGTCGGTGACCTGGCAGGGGCAAGTCGACGGTGCTGTCTGGGAGATGATCGCCGCGGATGACCGTTTGTTCGTCGTGACCGACGATGGGACCCTGGTCTGCTTCGGGGCCGAACCGGTGACCGAAGCCCCAAGGTATGCGACTTCGGTGGTTGCGGAATCGGCTGGTCAGTCCGTAGATCAGGCGGACGCTCAGATTTCAAGGCTGCTTGAACACGCCGCAGACGCTGGCGGATACTGTTTGGTGCTGGGTGCCGGGAACGATCATCTGGTAGACCAACTGGTGCAGCACAGCGACCTGCACGTGATGGTTATCGATCCGGACCCAGTGCGAGTGGAAACACTTCGCAAACGTTACACGGATCGGGGCTGGTACGGGCGACGGGTCGCTTGTCACGCAGCCGATCCGCTGACGTTTCCGTTCCCGCCCTACATGGCGGAAATCATGGTCGTCGGCGACCGGTCCGTCTTGGGTGATATCGCGCGAAGCGGCGTGATCGAGCGTCTTTTCAAGCCATTGCGTCCTTACGGAGGCACCGCGTTTCTGCCTTTGGATGCAACCGAGCATGACTGGTTGGACGAGTGGGTCGCGGCGTCCGGACTGACCGGTGCGGTGATCGAACGTCAAGACGATATGACGGTGCTTCGCCGGAGCGGACCGCTGCCCGGCGCCGGCCAGTGGACTCATCAATACGCCGACGCCGGCAACACGGTCTACTCAACCGACCAACTGGCGAAAGCACCGCTGGGCGTGCTCTGGTTCGGCGGCCCGTGCAACCAACACCTGCTGCCGCGACACGGCAACGGCCCGATCCCGCAGGTCGTCGGCGGGCGGTTGGTCATCCTGGGCGTCGAGACGTTGAGCGCCCGAGACGTGTACACGGGTCGCGAGTTGTGGGTCAAGGAACTGCCAGGCATCGGTCACCCGTTCACCGACCTGGATTTCGAAGCGCGATGGCGTACGGGCGCGTATGTTCACATGAGCCAAGCGACGGGTATCGGCGCCAATTATATCGGCAGCCCCTACGTGTCGCTGGCCGATGGTATCTATGTCCGGCACCAGCAACGCATCTTGCGGTTGGACCCGAACACCGGTCAGACGCACAGCCAGTTTGATTTGCCCGTCGAACCGCAGGCCGGGGCGTTGGACGACTGGGGACATCTGAGCGTTTGGGGTGATCGCTTGATCACCACCGTGCAGCCCCAGATTTTTGATGACCAACCGCTGGGCCGCCAGAACTGGAATGCGCTGTCCAGCAACCGCTTGGTCGTGCTGGATCGACATAGCGGACAGGTGTTGTGGACACGTCAGGCTGAACTCGGGTTCCGGCACAATGCGATCGTTGCCGGCAACGGGACGGTGTTCGTCATCGATGGCCTGACCCCAGAAGCTCTGAAACGTATGGCTCGACGCGGCGAGAACGCTCATGGCGCCTCGGTGCTGGCGTTGGATGCCAACACGGGTCAGCCCCGCTGGACGGTCACCGAGGATGTCTTTGGAACCTGGCTGGGCTACTCCGAAGAACACGATGTGTTGCTCCAAGCCGGTCGGCGCGGTATCTCGGGCGATCGCCGCGAGTTGACCGACGAACCGAACGATCGGATCATCGCCTTGCAAGGGAGCGATGGTCAGATCCTGTGGAACCGGCGGACCAGCTATGCAGGACCCTTGGTGCTGCGCGACGATGTGATCGTTCCCGGTCCCTTGGCGCGTAACCGAGGTCCCACCGCTCTGCTGGACCTGCTGACTGGGCAGGATCTTTACCAGGATCATCCGCTGACCGATCAGCAGATCCCCTGGTCTTACGGCCGCACCTACGGCTGCAGTACACACAATGCCAGCAAGTACCTGCTGACCTTCCGCTCGGGTGCCGCTGGGTTTGCCGACATGACCTCTGCCGGCGGAACCGGCAACCTCAGCGGGTTCCGCGCCGGATGCACCAACAATCTGATCCCGGCCGACGGTGTGCTGAGCGCGCCGGACTATACTCGCACTTGCACCTGTTCCTACCAGCAACAGACCTCGTTGGCGCTGATCCACATGCCGGAAGCCGAGTTGTGGATGTTCCATGCGATCGAACGGGGCGACGGCATCATCCAGCGGTTGGGCTTGAATCTAGCCGCGCCGGGCAATCGCATGTCCCAGGCCGAAACGCTGTGGTTGAATTATCCCAGTAACGGTGGCGCATCCCCCGACCTTGCTGTGACGATGTCCGTAGAAGACGAGCGGATGTTCCGTATTCATTCGTCGTTGATCGATTCCGATTCGGACACCCTGCCGTGGGTTGCCGGTTCAGGGATCATCGGTCTGGACCGCTTGGATGTGCCACTGATTCCTGGTGCCCAAGCGAATGAAAAGGATGATGAAGCGATGCGTCGCTACACCGTGCGTCTCCACTTTCTCGAACCCGAAGCGATCGGCACAGGGCAGCGTGTGTTTGACGTGATCCTGCAGGGGGAAGTGGTACTGAGCGATTTCGACATCGTCGATCGGACCGGGGAACCGAAACGCGCGATGGTGACCGAACATGGCGGTGTGCTGGCAGGGGATATCCTGAGCATCCGGTTGCGCCCTGCCGAATCGTCCCGCCGTCCGCCCCTGCTGTGTGGTATCGAATTGGTCGAGGAACCGTGATGGGTTTCCATTCCCCCCCTCAAGATCCAGGGAGTTTCCTGACGTGAAGAATCGCATGATCCCCGTGTTCTTTGTTCTCTTCCTGGTGGTCCGTTGCGGCGGAGCTGCTGAATTTGTCAGCCATTTTTCGACCACTCCGGATCGGGTTTGGATCGGCGCGTCCTACTGGGCCAACCCGATGGAGGATTGGGTCGTGCGCGATGGTCGACTGGAATGCATCAGCAATGGGGGCAACCGAAATGTCCACGTGCTGACGCATCAGTTGGCTGATCGGCCAGGCGGTTTTGAAATGTCGGTGCGAGCCGGGTTGCTGGAGCGTGGTTCCGGCGGCTCGGTCGGTTTTCGTGTGGGCATCGCTGACAGCATCGTCGATTATCGAGGCAACTGTTTTTGGGGAACGGGCGTTCATGCTGTGTTGACGGTGGACGGACTGCTGATCCTGGCCGATCAACGCAGGAAGCTGGGCCCTGAAATCGATCTGAGCGACGTGACACTGCGTCTGGAAGGCGTCCCTGAAGACTCGCAGTATCGCTTGACCCTGTCTGTTGCCGATGCCGACGGTCAACCGATCGGCGAACTGTCCGCGGAAGCGGCTGCGGAAGAACTGGTCGGCAACATCGCACTGGTCAATAACCATCTTGCGCGTGGAAACCTATCGCGGTTCTGGTTCCGCGACTGGACCATCCGCGGCGATAAAGTCCAGTCGAACCCGGAGCAAACGTTTGGCCCGATCCTGTGGGCCATGCATACGTTGAGCGACAATCGGGATGCGGATGGGCATGTGCTGAAGATGACCGCCCAGATGCCGCCGTTAGGTCAGGCCGATTCGCAAGAGGTTGTTCTGGAAGCGCAGCGAGACGGACAGTGGGAACCGATCGGCCGCGAAATGATGGAACCGGAAGCCCGGACAGCCACCTTCCGTGTGGCCCAGTGGCCTGCGGCTGAGGACGTTCCGTACCGTTTGGTGTACGAAACCCAGACGACCGACGGACGCACACTGCGGGACGAATGGACGGGTACCGTGCGGCGAGACCCGGTGGATCGACCGGTCAGCGTGGCAGGCTTGACGTGCCAGATGCACTATGGCTTTCCCTACGAACCGCTGGTCAAGAATCTGGACGCACTCGATCCCGACGTGCTCTATTTCTCCGGCGACCAGTTGTACGAACAGAACGGCCATTACGGAGTGATTCGCGAGCCGGCCGATCGAGCCATCTTGAACTATTTGCGGAAGTGGTACATGTTCGGCTGGGCTTTTCGCGATGTGATGCGTGACCGGCCCACCATCGTGCTGCCCGACGACCACGATGTGTACCAGGGCAATCTGTGGGGCGAAGGTGGCAGAGAGATGCCATCGGAGGGCGAGCGTTACCTGACGCCGACCGGCGACCGGCCCGGCTATATTATGCCTGTCCTTTTTTTGAATGTGGTGCACCGCACGCAGACGTCCCACCATCCGGATCTGTTCGATCCTACTCCGGCCAAACGCGACATCAGCGTGTTTTACGGGGATATGGTCTACGGCCGGTTGAGCTTGGCCATGGTCAGCGATCGACAGTTCAAATCGGGGCCGCAGCGAGTCGATACCGGCAGCGGCCGGGTCGATCACCTCAAAGATCCTTCGATCGACCCGCTGACATTGGACAAGCCCGGTCTGACGATGCTGGGCGAACGTCAGAAGAAATTCCTGGAGCACTGGGCGGCAGATTGGCGCGGCGCCGACATGAAAGTCTTGCTGAGCGGCACGACTTTCGCAAACTCAGCGACGCACCATGGTTCGTTCGACGGCCGTTTGTTGGCCGATATCGACTCCGGTGGTTGGCCCCAGACAGCTCGTCGTCGCGTACTGCATATCGCTCGTAGCGGCCTGGCCTTCCATATCAGCGGCGACCAGCACCTGGCCTCGTTGATCCAGCACGGTATCGAGCAGCAGCGCGATGCCATCTGGGGATTTTGCACTCCGGCCATCGCCGTCGGCTACCAGCGTTGGTGGCGGCCGGACGAGGTCGAGATGCCGCACGCGAATCGGCCGGAACACAACCTGCCCAACACGGGTGAATATATCGACGGGTTGGGCAACAAAATCTTCATGTATGCCGTAGCCAATCCCGAAGGCACCCGAGACGACCATCGCTATCGACAGGCTCAGATCAAAGCGTCCGGTTTCGGACTGTGCCGCTTCGATCCGGCAGACCGTACGATCGAGGTCCACTGCTACCAGTTTCTGGTCGACGTCACCGATCCGACTCAGGACCATCAATTTCCCGGCTGGCCCATCACGTTGACCCAACGGGATCAAGATGGCCGGACCGTCGTCGGCTACCTGCCGGAACTGCAGGTCGGGGACCTGCAGCGAGCCGTTGCCTTGGTCTACGACGAGACGACCGACGAACTGCTGTACGGGTGGCCTCTACAAGGCGATACCTTCCGCCCGTGGGTCTTCGACAGCCAGGCAACCTACACCGTGCGATTGGGCGATCCCGATACCGGTGACTGGAAAACCTATTCAGGCCTGCGAATTGGGGTCAGGTCTTGACTTATAACTTATCAGACGCGGGTACTCTGCTATGACAAAGAAGACCATAAGTTATAAGTCAAGGAAGCCCGGCGAAATGCGAGGCGGTGAGGGGCTCTTGCGCAGGTTTTTCGCGG
>REEF01000270.1 GCA_007695205.1 Planctomycetaceae bacterium | reverse complement strand
CAGAAAACCGGCTTGGTCCAGGCCTTGTGTGTAACGGCAGATCTTCCGGCAGGCGTCTTCCACATCCCGCGCGAACAGCTCCCAATTACGCGACACGGATGATCTCCTTCTCCACGGCGTTCCGAGCTTCCGGCTTCAGCGCCTTTTGCATCACCAGATCCACACGAGCCTCCAGGAGTTCTTCAAGCCGGAACTTCAGGTTCATGTAACCATCGAATCCCGGAGGCTCGGAGAATTCCACCAACAGGTCCACGTCGCTGGTGTCCCCAGCTTCGCCGCGCGCCACCGAGCCGAACAGTCCAAGCGAGCGGACGTGGAATCGCTTTGACAATTCCGAGCGATGCTGACGTAAGATTTCAAGCACGTTATCGCGTTTCATGATGAACCTCCCAGCGGCATGGTGTATTCTCCCACCCGTGTTGCACCCTTTCAGGGTGCGGAAACACGTTTCGGTTTGTCGATTCGTCGTCCGGGGAACGCCAAAGGCGTTGAACTCCAAAGCCCAGGGTCGCGGTACTCCGCGCACCCTGGGTTGGCGGTTCACCCCGAAGCCCGCCAAACCCCAACGGGGTTTTCCACAACTTCTTGCACAACCGCCGAAACTCGTCCTGGAAACTCTCGCGGCGATGGTGTTCCTCTTGGCCCTCAATGTACCGACTCAACGCCGCAACGTGCGAGGGACTAATCGAAAAAGCGCCGTAACCGTTTTGCCAATGGAAGTCGGCCAATGATGGCATCTGTTCTTTGATCCATTTCGACGAATCCCGTTTCAAGTCCCGCAGGAGATTCTGTAGTTCGATGCATTTGCCGAAACGGCAGAGGACATGCACGTGATCTTCAACGCCACCGGTCTTCAGCGATGGACAGCCGAGGTTGTTGCAGATCCCAACCAAGTACGCATGGACCCGTTCGCGGAACACCTTGTCTTCGAGAAAGGGTTGACGATTCTTGGTCGAAAAAACCAAATGGACGTAGATTTGCGCGAGGGATTGCGGCACGATATGTCCTCCCGGTGTGGCACCCCTTCAGGGTGCGGTTCTCCTGATCGCGTTTGCCAACCCAGGGTGCGCGGAGTACCGCGACCCTGGGCTTTGGAATGGCACCCCGTTGGGGTGCGATGCGGACGTTTGCTACCAAATGCCGACGTTTGCTACCCATCCCAACACCCCTTGAATCCCAGCTTGGCAAGCATCTTGTCCAACTCCCGATCTGCCTCGGCCCGTTCCTCTTCGGCTTCGGCCAACAAGACCACGGCTTCGTCCAACGATAGGACTTCTTCCTTTCCGCCGGTGGCCACGTAGCGGCTGGGCGACAGGTTGTAGTCGTTCTTAACCGCCTCGGCCTTCGTGACGACTGCCGACAGGCTCTCCTCGGCTTTCCACGCCTGATACGCCCCGGCGATCCGGTCGATGTGCTGGTGCTCCAGGTAGTTCTTGGGCCGGCCCTTGGAGAACAGATCATATCGAATCGTTTCTTCACCGTGGCCGTTTCCAAACGGCCGTTGCCCGCCAGAATCCGTTCGATCAATTGCTCCCGCCGCCCAGTCGCTGGAACCCCGACGGCCGCACAGACGGCTTTCAGCGAGTCCTTGCCCAGACAATCGAGCAGCGATTCCGCCGTCGCCCGATGGCACGCCCCAACTGCCGCGCGCATCGAATTCGCCGACCGTCGATCGGCGCCGTCAACTTCCAGCGAAACGACAATCCGCCGCAATTCCTCCCGCCCCAGGCTCTCGACAAGCACCCCCTTCAATCGCATTCCACCCGCCTTTGCTGCTGTCCTCACGGCCCCATTTCACTGGAAAAGAAGCTGTCAATCTAGCAGACATCCCCAGTCCTTCAAGAGGCAAAACCGTCACAGCATGTCAAAGTCAATAGGCCAGCAACCCACAAACTCGCCCCATCCAACCGATCCAGCCTCTCGCGCGCCCGCGCCCGAGAACAGGAACCCGCCCCGCCCGCCCACCAGGATTATCCCAGGCTGGATTCGCACACACAGCCCACCCAAGAAGCGGGGCAACGCTGGCCAACTTCGCACGAAACAGCGATTCACTCGCTGATTTACAGAAAGGTCCCCTGCATCCCATAGTCACCGCCCCGGAGATGCCCTGCCTTATCAAACTTTGGCCACGTCCGCGAAACTGTGCAGAATCGTATGAATCTCTTCCGCGCTTCTCTTGACGGGCCGGACGACTTCCCCAGTGGGGACCGACCGGTCGTTCGTGCTGATCAGTTTGGGCAGGAATTGCTCGAAGAACCGGCTACGGTACTGACGAGCCCAACAGAGCAGACTCCAGGCCCCCAGCGACGGGCAATCCATCGCCGAGACCTGCGACTCCTCCAGATGCTCATACACCCACCACGTGTCATGCACCAAGTTTGGTTGACCGCCCGAATCCAACCGATCCAGCATCGATTCCACGTTTCCGGAATTCTCGAACGCTTCGGTTCCCTCGTTATCCGGGAATTCCACGATTGCCACGGCCGGATACTCCGCCGCCATTCGCAGCCACGCCTCGTCCGCAGCCTCCGTCTTTTTCATCCCCTGCTGGCGAAGCTCCCGAATCACCGAGTCCTTGAACCGACTGGCTTCCGACCAGCGACCCTTCGCCCGCTGTGTGTTTCCATTCCGTTTCACCCGATCATCCTCCTGGTTTTCCCATCGTTTCCCCAGTCCACCACTTCCGGTACTCGACCACCGAGCCCCCATCATCCGCTTTGCCCATCACTCGGCCAGCAGCAATTCCGCCAACCGCCGACATTGATCCACCGAAAGCCGCGCCCGCAGATCCTCCACCATTCGCAGAAGATCGAGATCGTTTGCACTTTCCGGGCTGCTAGTGCAAACCCTGGTGCAAACCACGGCATCACTCGCCATAACCTCTTGTCCAGCCAACAGGTTAGAATCCGCTTCCGCCTGCTTTGGGAGCAGGAGGTCGGGAGTTCGAATCTCCCCGCCCCGACTTGATATGCGACGACCTTCCGCAGCGATGCCACTGGGCTCTGGCTGCCTAAAACCGCCCCTTTTAGTCGGTGCGAAGCTTTTCGAACGTTCCCATGTTCTCGTGACGGTGCCGTACAGGGTGATCAGGTTCTGATCGAAGCACCCGGTGACGTAGAAGGTGTGCCCGCTGGCGGTCGTCGGCGTTTGACAGCGGTTTGGATCGATGCCACAATGTGACGATTGGTTGGTCACCCTGGGGTTCTGATCCTTATTTTAAGTCAAAGGAGTATTCCATGCAGTTTCCGAGGAGTCAGGCTGTATCTCGGCGAAGGTTTCTCGCCGCGACGGCGGCGGCTGGTGCCGCGTGGGCCGCGCCGACGTTCATCCCCGCCAGCGCTTTAGGCAGGGATGGGGCGGTAGCCGCCAACGAACGGATCATTGTCGGTGGGATCGGACTGGGACGCCGCGGCGCCTATGTGCTGGGTTGCTTCCTTCCCGAACCCGATGTGCACTTTGTGGCTGTCGCCGATGCCAAGGCCAGCCAGCGGCAGGCGATCAAGAAGACGGTCGATACCCACTACGGCAACACCCAGTGCGCGACGTACACGGATTTCCGCGAGGTGCTGGACCGCGACGATATCGACGCGGTGATCATCGCCACGGGCCCGAACTGGCATGGGACGTCTTCGATGATGGCTGCGCTGGCGGGCAAAGACGTGTATTGCGAAAAACCATGCACGCGAAATATCGCTCAGAGCGTCCTGTTGGCCGAAACGTTTCGCCGGACGGCTCGCGTCTACCAGGCCGGAACCCAACGGCGGAGCCTGCCGCACTTTGCGTTCGCATGCGAACTGGCTCGCACGGGCAGGCTGGGCACGCTGACAGCCGTTCACGCGCATCCGTCGCCCTGGGATAATTCGACGAAGACCAGCGGCTGGATGCCCCCGGATCCTCAACCGCCGGAAGCCGAGATCGACTGGGACTTGTACCTGGGCCCGGCAGCGTGGCGCCCGTACAACCGGGAGATCGCGGATCGCGGCGGCGAGTTCGAGAAGGGTGGCGGCATGGTCGGCGGCGGCGTCTTGGAATGGGGCACCCATTGCGTGGACCTTTGCCAATGGGCGGCGGGCGCCGATCATACCGCTCCGATCGAGTACCACGCTCGCACCCCCGACAACCGCTCGACAGCCCTCTATGCTTGCGGCGCCAAACTGGTGATCCGCGAGGACGGATGGTTGCCGCTGGGATCGTGCCCCGTACGGTTCGAAGGCGAAACGGGTTGGGTAGAAGCGGGCGATTCCGGTCGCCTGGAGGTCAGCTCGCCCGCCCTGTTGGCAGGGCGCCGAGTGGCGGAGATCGGCGGGTACCCGGCGACCTTCCATGTCCGTAATTTCCTGGATTGCGTGAAGACTCGTGGGCAGACTCTATCGAACGCAGACGTGACGTGCAACTCGCATATCGCCTGCCATGCGGCCAACATCGCGATCTTCCTCGAACGCACCGTCAAGTTCGACCCGGACAACCACGTGTTCCTGGATGACGACGAGGCGAATCGGCTGCGCGGGGAAGCTTTGCGCGAACCCTGGCGGATGTAATCGCCAAACGGCAGCTTCAAAACAACCACCCACAAATCCAACAACGCTTATTCACGGAGAATTCCAATATGTATCGATTTTTTGCACGAAGGGCTGCCTGCCTGGGCGCGGCGCTCTTGGCGCTGGCCTCGCTACCGATCGGTTTCGTCGCCGCCGATCAGACTGCCGAACAGCGGCAGGACGATCTGATCGCGATCATCGAATCCGAAGACTCGCCACGGGCCGACAAGGCGATCACTTGCAAGCACCTGACACGATTTGGTGACGGTCGGGCCGTTCCGGCCTTGGCCACCCTGCTGACCGACGAACAACTGGCCGCCTGGGCTCGGATCGCGCTGGAAGCGATCCCCGATCCGGCCGCCGACCAGGCGCTGCGCGAAGCGGCCGGCCAACTGCAAGGCCGCCTGCTGGTGGGCGTGGTGAATTCGATCGGCATGCGAAGTGACGCCGAAGCCGTCGAGATCCTGGCAGGCATGTTGACCAACCAGGACGTTGAGGTCGCTGAGTCTGCTGCGGTCGCGTTGGGACGCATCGGCGATGCCGCCGCCACCAAGGTTCTGGAACAATTCCTGGGCAGCCCGGCGATGGCCGAAGCCCCGCTTTCTGTTCGTTCCGCCGTCGCGGAAGGCGGCATCCTGTGTGCCGAGCAAAGCGTTCACGGCGATGATGCGGAGACGGCAGTTCGGCTGTACGAAGCGATTCGCGACGCCGATGTGCCTAGGCAACGCGTGCTGGAAGCCACTCGCGGTATGATCCTGGCCCATCCAACGAACGGGACCGCTCAATTGATCGAGCTGCTGAAGTCGGACGATCGGGATCTGTTCGCCCTGGGGTTGTGGGTCGCTCGCGAGTTGCCTGGCGCGGAAGTGACCGACGCTCTGGTAGCCGAACTGGAACAGATGCCGGCCGAGCGCCAATCGCTGATGATCCTGGCGCTGATCGATCGTGAAGATCGACCGGCGGTCAGCCTACTGGCTTCGGCGGCCGAGACGGGTCCGAAGAATGTGCGGCTGACGGCCATCCAGGCGATCAGCCAGCAGGGCGACGTCTCTTGCGTTCCGGTGTTGTTGGCCGCGGCGGTCGAGGACGACGAGGACATTGCCACCGCCGCCATGGAATCGCTGATGGATCTGCCCGGCGCGGATGTCGATGCGGATCTCGCCGATCGGCTGGGGACCGTCGAAGGTCAGACACGGATGCGGTTGATCGAATTGGCCGGTCTGCGGGGTATCACCGCCGCCGTGCCTCAGTTGCGTCAAGCGGCTGCCGACTCAGACCCGGCCGTGCGTGCGGCAGCCTTCCAGGCGTTGGGCGATACGATCGACTTCGATCAACTGTCCTGGTTGATCGATCGGACGGTCGGTGCCAGGAACCCGCAGGAGCTGGAGATGGCCGGCGACGCCTTGAAAGCCGCTGCGGGCCGCATGCCCGATCGCGATGCATGTGCTGGGAAATTGGCAGACGCCATGCCTCGAGCAGCGACGCCGCACAAAGGCAAGCTGCTGGAAGCCATCGGGGCGATCGGTGGTGGTCGCGCTTTGCAAGCCATCGTCGAGGCCTCGACATCGCCCGACGCAGCCGTTCAAGGCGCAGCCGCTCAGCAACTGGGCGACTGGATGACCCCCGAGGCGGCACCGGCGCTGCTGAACCTGGCTCGCAACGCGGCCAACGAAGGCCTGAAGATCCGAGCGCTGCGCGGTTACCTGCGTATCGCTCGCCAGTTCGTTGTTCCGGATGCTCAACGGAAGGAGATGTACCAAGTTGCTCTGGAAACGGCGCTGCGCGACGAAGAGCGGCGATTGGCCATCGACGTTTTGATCCGCATCCCGTCGCCGGAAACGCTGGCAGCGGCCACGGGGCATCTGGACACCCCGGCCCTGCGTGACGCAGCGGCCAACGCGGCCGTGGCCATCGCGGCCAAGCTAGCAGTGCAGCATCCGCAGGCCGTGGCCGAGGCCATGCAGAAGGTGCTGGATTCGGGTGTTGGCGATCCGGCCAGACCCCGTGCTCAGGAACTGCTGGAACAAGCCAAGGCGGCGACGCCATAGGAAGCCTGGTAAACCGTCGAACGATGCGGGTGGGGCGAGCCGACAACGGACCCCACCCGTTTTTTTATGGTTACCAGTGGGTCCCGCGCGCCGAGCGGGACTAAGTGGTGGGTCCCG
>REEF01000187.1 GCA_007695205.1 Planctomycetaceae bacterium | reverse complement strand
TGGTTTCCAAACCCGTGTCCACCGGCGCGGGGCCGGTGGGGAATGGTTTCCAAACCCGTGTCCACCGGCGCGGGGCCGGTGGAGAATTCTTCTGCCCTCGTGTTCTTGCCGACCTCACACCGCCACGCGGAAAATTTTCCGCGGCGCCAAATGCAGACCCATGTTCAAAGCGTCCTCGGCCGACTCCTTGATCGCCTCGCTGATGGTCGGATGCGCCCACACGGCTTCTGCCACATCGTGCATCGACGCCTTCAGGTGCAACATGCCGGTGGCGGCCGCGATGCATTCGGTCGCGTGGGCGCCGATCATGTGCGCCCCGAGCAACTCGCCCGTCTCCCGGTGCCGAACCATCTTGACAAACCCTTCCGGATGCCTGGCCGCCATGGCCTTGCCCAGCCGAGCGATGGGGAAGTTGCCGATGGCGATCGGCAGGCCTTTCTCGCGAGCCTGTTGTTCGGACATCCCCACGGCAGCGACTTCCGGAAACGTGTAGACCGCCGAGGGGATCGGGGACTGGAACGGCTTGCCGGGCCCCAGCGCGTTTTCTACCGCTGCGGCGCCGTGAGCCGATGCGGCATGAGCCAGCAGACAACGGCCATTCACATCCCCGATGGCGTAATGGCCGCGAAGGTTGGTCTCCAGGTGATCGTTCACCGGGACGAAACCGCGGTCATCGGTCCGGATTCCCGCTTGCTCCAACCCCAGCCCCTTGGTGTTGGGGCGTCGGCCCGTCGCGACCAGCACCCGGTCGAATTCTTGCGTCTGACCGCTGGAGAACCGAGCCTTCACCGAGCCTTGATCCGTGATCTCGATCGCATCGATCCGGGTCTCCAGGTGGCAATCGATGCCCCGCTGTTTGAAAATCTTGCCCAGTGCATCGCCCAGATCATGGTCCATGGTCGGGATCAGCCGGGACAACATCTCGACCACCGTGACCTGTACGCCGAACGCCTGCATCATGCACGCAAACTCGCTGCCGATCACGCCGCCGCCGACGATCAGCAAACGCTTGGGCAGCGATGTCCAATGCACGGCTTCGTCCGAGGTGCACACCAGCGCCGGATCGTCGGGCCAGCCGGGGATCGTCGACGGCGCGGAACCCGTCGCGATGATCACCTTGTCGGCAGTTACGACCTGCGGCGAACCCTCCTGGGGCGTCACCACCACGCGGCCCGACGCCTCGATACTGCCTCGACCCGTGCCCTGCACCACCCCGCGGCCCTTGAATAACGCCGCGATGCCGCCTCGCAGTTGCCGCAGGATCTTGTCCTTGTGACCGATCACCTGCTTCCAATCGCATTGGACGTCGCCTTGGACCTGGATGCCCCAGTTGCTGGCGTGACGGATCGTATGCAGTACTTCGGCAGACGACAGCAGGGCCTTCGAAGGGATGCAACCGTAGTTCAGGCAGGTACCGCCCAGATGATGATCCTCGATCACCATCGCTCGAGCCCCCAACTGCGCTGCTTTCAGACCGGCGATGTAGCCTCCGGGACCACTACCGATGACCACGATGTCGAAGTGATTGTTCGTCATAGAATTCTGCTGCAAAGTAAAGTTTACCGTGAATGAACACTATTCCTAACGCGGCCGCGTTTCGCTTGGCCGCATCCAAAGTAGGTTGGGTCTCCGACCCGACCCGGCTGAGTCTCTGACCCGACCCGACCCGGTCGGGACGGAGTCCCAACCTACAAAGGTCCGCGCATCTTACGACCGAAGTCTCTAGACCAACGCTGCGCCAGGATTCTCCAGGATTTCTTTCAGCCGAGCCACGAATTTGGCGCCGATCAGCCCATCCACCATGCGATGGTCGGCGCTTAACGTCATCGTCATCACATGCCCGGGGCGCATCGACCCGTTCTGCACGATCACCGATTCGCGAGCCGCACTGACTGCCAGGATTCCTGATTCGGGCGGATTGATGATCGCCGCGAATTCCTCGATGCCGAACATCCCCAGGTTGGTGATCGTGAAATTCCCGAGTCCCACGTTATCCAGTTTTCCATTCCGAGCGTTCTCGACCACCCGTTTCGCCTCGACGGCCAACTGGGGCAACGTCATCCGGTCGACGCCGCAAACCACAGGCACGACCAGCCCATGTTCAACCCCCACGGCGATGCCGATGTTCGCATGCGGGAACTCGACGATCTCGTCTCCATCGATCTGGCTGCGCACCGCCGGGAATTCGGCCATCGCCCGCCCGGTGGCCAGCACGATGCAGTCGTTGATCGTGCAACCGGTCAGCGGTTTCTGCTGCCGATAGAAGGTCAGCAGGGGTGTCGCATCGATCGTCAACCGCAGGTAGAAATGAGGGATATTCTGTTTCGATCGCTGCAGGTTCAGCCCGATCGCGCGTCGCATCTTGGGCATCGCCCGACGGTGGGGCTGTCCGTCACTGGCAACCAGCGCCGACAGGTCCGCTCGGTCGATATCCAGCGACAGGATTCGTCCCCCCGGCCCGCTGCCTGAACCGAGCAACGTCAGATCCACGCCGCGTTGAGCCGCCATTTTCCGAGCCGCCGGCGAGGCCTTCACCCGGCCTTCGGCCGTCATCGGTGCGGGGGCGACGGCAGCTCGCGGCGCCGTCGACGTGCTCGCCACGGCGGCGGCCACCGGGGCTGACGCGGCGGTCGTTGCGGACGCATCGCCTTGCGTCGCCAAAAACGCGTCGGCGTCCGCATCGTTGTCCGCCAGCACCGCGATCGGTTGCTTGACCGGGATCGCATCGTTTTCCTGAGCGATGATGCGAGCCAACCGGCCTGCCGACGGCGATTCGTATTCGACCGTCGCCTTGTCCGTCTCGATCTCGCAGATCACCTGGCCCACCTCGATCGTATCACCCTCGGCGACGTTCCAGGATACCAGGATGCCTTCTTCCATCGTATTGCTGGCCGCCGGCATCAAGATGGGCGTGGCCTTGTTCGGGTCACCATCGCCTGCCGCTGGCGTTGACGAAGCTTGCGGTTTCGCCGCCGCGGCCGGTTTGGCCGGTTCTGCAGCGGCCGGTTGGGCCTCGGAGGCCCCCGCCGTCACCATCGCCGCCAACGCCTCGCCGACCCGGACCGTCTGGCCAGGCGACGCCACGATGCGTTCCAGCGACCCGGCCTGCGATGCTTCGAGGTGCACCAAAGCGTTGTCGATCTCTAATTCCACCAGGATCTCGCCAGCAGCAAACGCATCACCCGGGTTTTTCAACCAGCGAACCACCGTTGCGTCTGCCACGCCTGCAGCCAACTGGGGAAGATTCATCGACGATTGCATGCTCGTTTTCTCCGCGTTTTTACTGTCCCGACGAATCCCATCAATATTTGGCGTCGCCGTGTTGATCACCGTCGAGGTTTCGTGTTAGTCTATTCGCACCCTGAAAGCGATTGAACGTAACAGCAGGGCTGTTTAGCGTCAAGCCGCCAGGCCGCACAAAGACGAGAAGGATCCGAGGACACCGGGGTTGGATACCGGGGTTTAAAAAAATAGTTTTCGAGGGGGGAAAGTCTCACATGCCTAAAGACGTTATGATCTGTCCGGCCGAAGCGCGCGCGAAGAGCCACGTTGAATTCACGCCGATCGCCATCAACCAGTACGACAAGACGATCGCCCAAGAGTTGGCTGCGGGCACGTTTTCGAAAGAGGATCTGATCCGCATCCAGCGCGACATGATGGTCATCCGAGCCTTTGAAAACATGCTGGATTCGGTCAAGCGTCAGGGGCATTACCAGGACATTCCCTACGAGCATCGTGGCCCGGCACATCTGTCGATCGGCCAGGAGTCGGCGGCGGTCGGCCAAGCGTATCTGTTGGACGTCGAGGACCATGTGTACGGATCGCACCGCTCGCACGGCGAGATTCTGGCCAAGGGCTTGTCCGCGATCCAGCAATTGGATGACGACCATCTGTTGAAGATCATGCGGGAGTATTTCGACGGGGATTGCTTGCGAGTGGTCGAGAAGGACGCCACTGGCGACGTGAAGAGCCTGGCGATGGACTACTTGGTCTACGGGACGCTGGCCGAGATCTTCGCCCGCGAAGCCGGCTTCAACAAGGGTTTGGGCGGTTCGATGCACGCCTTTTTTCCACCGTTTGGCGTTTACCCGAACAACGCCATCGTCGGTGGATCGGCGGATATCTCGGTGGGGGCCGCGCTGTTCAAGCACGTCAACAAGCGTCCCGGGATCGTGATCGGAAACATCGGCGACGCGGCATCCGCATGTGGGCCGACTTGGGAAGCGTTGTGCTTCGCGACGATGGACCAGTTCAAGGAACTGTGGGCCGAAAGCCACCGAGGCGGCCTGCCGTTGATCATGAACTTTGTGAACAACTTCTACGGCATGGGTGGCCAACCGCTGGGCGAAACGATGGGTTTCAAGGTCCTGGCGCGGATCGGTGCCGGGCTGAACCCCCAACAAATGCATGCCGAACGGGTCGACGGATTCAACCCGCTGGCGGTGATCGACGCGATCCGACGCAAGAAAGAGATCCTGCTCAAGGGCGATGGGCCGGTGCTGTTGGACACCATCACCTATCGGTTCAGCGGCCATTCCCCGTCGGACGCCAGTTCCTATCGCGGTCGCGAGGAGGTCGAAGCCTGGCAGAAGATGGACCCGGTCCACACGTTCGCGGCGGATCTGGTCGCTGCCAAAGTATGCACCAAGAAGCAGATCGAGAAGATGCAGGCCGAGGTGGACGAGCTGATCCTGAAGGCCTACAAAAAGGCGATCGATCTGAGCGTTTCGGCTCACGCCGATCTGAAACAGAACGATTGCCTGTTGCAGCGGGTGATGTTCTCTGACCAGCGCATCGAGAAGTTCAGCGATGCCCCGGTCGATGTGCGGATGCCTCTGGAGGAAAACCCCCGCGTCAAGCAATTGGCCGGGCGCAGCCGCAGCGGGCTGGACGAAAACGGCAAACCGCTGCCCAAACAGCGTTGCATCGCCATCCGTGATGCGTTGTTCGAAGCGATCATCGATCGGTTCTACACCGATCCGACGCTGGTCGCCTACGGAGAAGAGAACCGGGACTGGGGCGGCGCGTTCGCCGTCTATCGCGGCTTGACCGAAGCGTTGCCCTACCACCGGTTGTTCAATTCCCCGATCAGCGAAGGCGCTATCGTGGGTACGGCCGTCGGGTACGCGTTGGAGGGCGGCCGGCCGCTGGTGGAACTGATGTACTGCGATTTCATGGGCCGCGCCGGCGACGAGATCTTCAACCAACTGGCCAAGTGGCAATCGATGTCCGGCGGCCTGTTGAAGATGCCCGTCGTGTTGCGAGTGTCGGTCGGGTCCAAGTACGGGGCGCAACACAGCCAGGACTGGAGCAGCATGTGCACGCACATCCCCGGTTTGAAGGTTGTCTTCCCAGCCACGCCGTACGACGCTAAAGGCCTGATGTACTCGGCCTTGTTGGGCACCGACCCGGTGGTGTTTTTCGAGAGCCAGCGGATCTATGACATGCCCGAATTGTTCCAGCCGGGCGGCGTCCCCAAGGAAGCCTACGAGATCACGATGGGCGAGCCCGATGTGAAACGTCCGGGCAAGGACCTGACGATCCTATCGGTCGGCGCCACCTTGTACCGCGCCTTGGCCGCCGCAGACGAACTGGCCGAACGCCACGGGGTATCTTGCGAGGTGATCGACGCGCGCAGCCTGGTCCCCTTCGATTACACCAAGGTGATCGAGTCCGTTCGCAAGACACGCAAGATCCTGTTGACCTCCGATGCCTGTGAACGAGGCAGCATCCTGCACACGTTCGCCTCGAAGATCACCCAGTTTGCTTTCGACGAACTGGACGCGCCCCCGGTCGTGGTGGGCAGCCGCAACTGGATCACACCGGCGGACGAAGTGGAAGACGCCTTCTTCCCGCAACCGGCCGACATGATCGACGCGGTGCACGAACACCTCCTGCCGTTGGCGGGCTATAGCCTCATGCGACCCTGTTCGACATCCGACCACATACGGTGGAGTGCCCAAGGCGTGTGATGTGGGTCCGCATGATCCGGCCCGCCACAGTCTCGCCAGGATGACATGACCCGGGGGAGAAGATCGATGGCCGCAGAAGACAAGCCTCAAACAACCGTGACTTGCCCGCATTGCGATCATTCGATTCCCCCCGGACACGAAACCTGTCCGCACTGCGGCGAAGCCTTGCCCGCCGCGCCGCAACCAGGCGCGCCCCGCGACGATACGTCACCGCCGGACAAACCGGACTCGCCCCCAGCCGACGACCAATGGCTGGACCGCATCCTGGAGGACTACGACTGACCGTGCATTTCCCTCCCAAAGGCAGATGAGGCGTCTTCCTTGTCGGCGTTTCAGGGTGCTTTCCCGGACTCGGGGACGCGTGCCCTGGACGATTCCCATTTTAGTGCCCCAGAGAGAGTGGTTCTCATGGAAATCGAGGAAAAACGGACGATCCCGGTTGTTTTCGCCGAGCCGGCCAGCTTGGTACAACTGCCAGATGAGGCAGAACCGACGCTGGGACCCGAGAAATCCCTGGCCCGTGCCGGCCGGTTTGTCACGGAAGTCCCGGTGGACCAGTTGCATCAATCGCTGAAGAACCTGACCGCCGGAGCCAAAGGCGCCCTGCAGTTGACGTTCAGACCGCCGGCGCCCCGATGACGAGATCGTTGGAGTTCACAAAAGACAGGGCAAGGGCGGGCAGCCCTTCAAGGCGTTACTGTGGTGAACGTGATCGTCGATCGGGCGATATTGAT
>REEF01000273.1 GCA_007695205.1 Planctomycetaceae bacterium | reverse complement strand
AGCTGGCTTTGTACGTGCAGAGAATCGCCCGTGACGAGCCGTATTACACGTTTTTCTAAGCTGGGGTCAGGTCTTGACTTATAACTTATCAGACGCGCGCATTTTGCTATGCCAAAGAGGCAATAAGTTATAAGTCAAGACCTGACCCCAATGTCGGCCCATAAGTCAAGACCTGACCCCATTGCCATTGCCTTTGCCGGTCAACCGCAGAACCCTGGCGCTGGGCACCTGCTGGTAAACCACTTCATACGCCAGGTTGTACCAGCGAGCGCAGCGGGTGAGGATCGGACCATCTGCGGTGGCGATGACGCGCGGCGATTGGGCCAGTCGGCCGTCGACATCGTCGGCCAGTTCGACTTGCCAAGGCCAGTCGTGGTGGGCGGCCATTTCGCGCAGCCTGGCTGCCAATCGTCCGCTGTTGGACACGGGGCGATCCAACAGCCAGCGTACTGCAGCCGGTTTTCGCTCGGCGAGAACGCAGCCCACGCACTCGATGGCTGCCGCCGTTTCCTGCACGCAGCGGAAACTGCCATGCACGCTGGCCATGTCCCGCAGGCAACCATCGCGAGCCAGCAGCAGGAACCCACCGGCCAGCGCGGCCTCGACCGTCGTCAGCACATTGAAGCCATCCACATCCAGCTCGTGGCCACTCAGCCGTTGCTGGGCGACCTGGCGGCGTTGCCGATCCCGCCGGTCCGCATGGCTGCAACTGCACCGCAACACCGCCAGACGCTGACGCGCGGTCAATTGGAAATGATCCCCAACCAGTTTACAGGCTGCATGGCTTGAATATCCCCGCGACAACAGCCAGCAGAGATCCCCGACCGCTCGATTCAGCGCTGGGATCGCTCGGGGTGCAAAATCCCGCTCGTCTTGCGGATGAGGACCTCGATGCTTTCGCGAATCGGGCATGGCTCAACCGGGATAAACGACCCGACGGAACTCTGACCGTCACAAGGTGCTGACGGTGATCTTCAACCGTTGTTCGAACCGTTCCAAAGCCCAACGGTAATCATCGGGAAAACTGGGCGAAAAGATCTCCAACGCCTGTTGCGCCTGGGCGATCGACTTGCGCCGCGCCTCGGGAAGCAGGTGTGCGGCATCGGACAGGTTATCGTATAAATCCGCCAATTTGCACAGACGAACCTCGATCGGCGCAGACTCCAACCCGTGGAAATACTCGGGCTCACGCTCGCCATACGGCTTTCGTTTATCCTTCGACAACATCGCCACCATCGCGGCAACTCGTTCCCCAAACCGCTCAACGAGTTCATCGCGGTCGGTGGTCGTATCCTCGATCGTATCGTGAAGAGCGGCTGCTGCCAACACTTCCGGATCGTCGACTTGAAAGACGGTTGCCAAGGTGATCATCACGCGGATCGGATGAGCGATGTAAGGGGTGATCTGGTCCTTTCGCAATTGGCCCTCGTGCTTACGAGCCGCGAACGAGATGGCTTCCAGGATCACGCCGATATCCAATCGAATCATTTAGTTCTCCCCAACAGTGAGCACCCGGCCCGTGCCGCAAATCTCAATCGACGGTGCATGAAAAAGTAACGTCTCGTCAAGCTAAACTCGGTCAGAACAGGGGGCCGACCGGGCGTGTTCACGCACGCCTGATTTTAACGACATTCGCCGACATGGCAAGCGTCCAACTGCAACTGGGGTCAGGGTGCCGGGATCGTCAGTTCGCCGGTGACCAGCCGCAATTTTACGTCGCCTTCCAGAGCCTCGACCGTCTCGAAGAATTGGTCCGGCGTGGTCACCCGTTGGCCGTTGACATGGGTCAGCAGGCTTCCGGGCCGCACTCCCGCTTGCCATGCTACCGATTCCGGCTGTACCTGCGACACACCCAACGCGTTTCCCGCGCGGTCGATTTGCAGCAGTTGCTGCAATTGGGTCGGAGGCACCACCGCCGTCGCGTAATCAACGCCCATGCCGCGCCATTTCGGGTCGGGAACGATCGAGTAGGCGCGATCGGCTAAAGGAATGTGCTTCTTGGACAGGTTCACCGAAGTCAGGAACAAACGGCCTCGCTGTGTCGGATCGGCCCCGCGTTGCACGGCCAGGCGCACCGTCGATCCGGCCGCCAATTTTCCGAGTTGGCACATCATGTCCAGGCTGTCGTACAGCGGCACGTCGTTCACCCGAGTGATTATATCGCCCGGTCGCAGCCCGGCCTGGGCGGCTGGGGTCGCCGGAACGACTCGAGCCAGCTCGACACCCTGACGACCGCCCCGTCGCATCGCCGCGCTCAGATCCCGCGGTTCGACGCCCAGGAAACCAAACTCCGCCTTGCGGCCCGATTTCAGCGTCTCGACGGTCGCTCGAAACGAATCGTCTACCGGGATGGCGAAGCCCAGCGATTTCTCGAATCCTTCCAGCGACGCCATGGCCGTTGTCAACCCGATCATCTCGCCGCTCAGATTGATCAACGCCCCGCCGCTGGTGCCCATGTTCAACTTGGCGTCGGTTTGAATCAGACCGCCATAGTGATACAACCTTTCGCGCGGCGCCCCACCGCTCGCCGTGTCGTCGCGGGGAATCCTGCGTCCCAGATTCGAGATGATGCCCCAGCTCGCAGAGACCTCGCCGTCCCGAGCGATGTTGTAGGGATTTCCCAGCGAGATCACGAACTGGCCTTTGCGCAATCTGTCCGCATCCCCGAAGGTGATTGGTTCCAGGTCGTCGGCGTCCACCTTGATCACGGCCAGATCCGTCCAAGGGTCTCCTGCCTGGACCTGGTTGACCGTCAGGACTTGGACCGCTTCCAGCGGACGGCGGCCCGCCATCACCACGTATCGATTTTTGTCGGGATCGCCCAGGACATGGAAGTTGGTGAGGATATAACCGCCGCGATCGATGACCACGCCCGCCGCGAATTCGTCCGGTACCTGCACGCGGTCGGCCAGATCGGGCATCGGCCCAATAACGCCGCCTGGCCAGCCCTGTACGGTCCAATCGTCCAGTCCGGGTCGAGCGGGGTCGTCCGTCCGAAAACGGGCAATGGCTACCACGCTACGTTCGGCCGCAGCGATGGCATTGACCACCGCCCGCTCCAGGGCCATTGCGGCATCCACCGCCGGTGATTCGTCACCGCACACCCGCTGGATGGGAAGCAGGACGAAGCACGCCAGTAGCATCGCCCGGAATTTGTGTTGCTGACCAATTCGAACCGTCATGATCATCCCTCGCATCGTGGGCCGGATTACCAATCCGTCCTACGGGTTTGTTGTGGGCCGGATTGGCAATCCGTCCTACGGGTTTGTTGTGGGACGGATTACCAATCCGTCCTACTATTTGTGTGACTACTGGGTAGACGCATCAGCCGCAACTTTGTCTTCTTCCTCCGGCGTGGCGACCCCGAATCCGCCGGCGGCCAGCACTTTTTCTCTGATCTCTCCGGCGACGTCCGGGTTTTCGATCAAGAACGTCCGCGCCTTCTCTTTGCCCTGCCCCAGATAGGCCTCGCCGTATTTGAACCAGGCACCGCTACGGGCGACGACTTTCTGGGTCACGCCCAGATCCAGCAGGTCACCTTCGAAGCTGATGCCGTTGGTGTGCATCATGTCGAATTCGGCCACGCGGAAAGGCGGTGCGACCTTGTTCTTGACTACCTTGGCTCGGACCCGTTGCCCGACGACTTCTTCCCCCTCCTTCAATTGGCCGATGCGTCGTACGTCGATGCGGCACGATGAATAGAACTTCAACGCGCGGCCACCCGGCGTTGTTTCCGGACTGCCGAACATCACCCCGATCTTCTCGCGGATCTGGTTGATGAAGATCACGGCCGTCTTGCTCTTGGCAATCGCCCCGGTCAGTTTCCGCATCGATTGGCTCATCAGCCGCGCCTGCAAGCCCACATGGGAATCACCGATTTCGCCCTGCAATTCCTGTTTGGGGATCAAGGCAGCCACCGAATCGATGATGATCAGATCTACTGCGTTCGACTTGACCAGCATCTCCGTGATCTGCATCGCTTCCTCGCCGCTACTGGGCTGGCTGACCAGCATGGAATCCAATTCGACGCCCAGCTTCTTGGCCCACGTGGGATCAAACGCATGCTCCGCGTCGATAATGGCTGCCACGCCGTCTTTCTTCTGAGCTTCGGCGGCACAATGCAGGGCCAGCGTGGTCTTGCCGCTGGATTCGGGCCCGAAAATCTCGATGATCCGACCACGAGGGATCCCCTGGCCCCCTAAAGCGATGTCCAATGATAGACTGCCCGTTGAAATGCCCTCGATAGGGCCACGCCGATCAACCCCAAGAGGCATGATTGCGCCTTCGCCGAACTGCTTCTCGATCTGCTGAAGGGCGGATTTCAGATGAGCGTTCCGATCCAGAATCGACGAGCCTCCGGATGCTTCGGAAGCGGCGACCTTTTCCGACTTGGCTGCTTTTTTGGCCATGCGATTATTCCTTTTCATTGAAGCGACCATGGAATCCCCTCCCTTTATGGAAAACAATGAACAAACTTGCAAGAGCCAAGCGGCAAAGGAACCCTGTTTTCTGCCGCCGCTGGCTGCCTGCTTGAAGGATCGCTCCACCATGGACACGGTTGGTCCAAGGACCGAAGATTTTGTCAGCAAATTCAAAAAAATCCCGGGGATATCGCCATGTATCACTTTCATGTAATCATCCAGAGGCGGCCGGATTCGGTCGCCACGACGGACCGGCAGAGCCTGGATGGCCAAACGTGCACCCCTCTATCAGCACGCGAGTTACTCCAGCCCACACCGATGCCCGCCAGCTTCGAACAGGTCGCCGATCGCCTGCAGCAACTGCCGCGACTGTTCTTCGAGCCCGACGGATCCTTCGTTTGGGTCGGTGTTGATCAGCAGGGTCGCTGGCAGGTCGATGGCCAATTGACCGATCGCGACGGACATGTGCTCTATGTCGAGTTGCACGGGAATTGCCCAATCGAAGCGTTTGACCGGCTGCTGACCGCGGTCGATTGGCCAGCAAACTCGCTGGTTTTTCAGCTCACTCGCCATGCCGTCTTCCTGGATGAAGACGAATTTCGACGTTTGGCAGCGCAACCATTGTGATTTCGCTGGGCATTGTTTTTCGATCGCTGAACCCCTGGAGATTCTTTCGAAAATCCTGCTGGCGTTCTTCCGCGCGGACTCGGTAAATTGAGCGACCAGCCTCTCCCCAGGATGTACCATCCCTGAAACATTTTCGCCAAACGACCAAACTAATTCGGCCTGGTTCTCGTATTTCCGTATAATCCGACCGGTATTTCTCTTTATCGCAGGCTCTGCGCGGCTCGCTCCATTGATCATAATGTAGAAATATACGAAGATGTGATGATAAAAGTTTTTCTGCTGACTTGCCCAATTTCTGAAATCCGTTTTTCTCGGAATGGGAATCATTGATGAACCGATTCGTCGTGTTGCTGGTCCTGACCGCGGGGCCAATATGGGCTGCGGAGCCTACCAGTGCGGTGCGTGATCCGCTACGAATCCAGTGGCCGATGCTCGTGACTCAGTTGCCCATCGAGGCTAGCGAGGGGCAAACCAGTCGCCACGAGGGGATGTTGCGAGCCGAGTTTGGCGAGGGGGCTCGGATCGTGTTGGTCGACTCGGACGGCAGCCGTCGAGTGCTGACGGACGGTTTTCACAGTGCCTGTGACCCGGACGTGTTTTTCGATGGAGCAAAATTCCTGTTCGCTGGGAAACGATCGGCCGACGACGATTGGAACATTTTTGAAATGACGCTTGCCGATCGGTCGGTCCGCCAAGTGACCGATCAGATGGGCAATTGCCGCAGTCCGATCTATCAATCGACGCTCTTCACGCTGGATTCTCCCGAGCCTTGGTATCAATTGACGTTTGTCAGCGATGCCGCCGGGACGCCCAACGACGATGGTCTCGGCGTGGCGACGCATTTGTACTCGTGCGAGTTGGACGGGTCGACGGTTCGCCGTTTGACGTACAACGTGTCCAGCGATTTCGACCCGTTTCTGATGCAAGACGGCCGCCTGCTGTTTTCCAGTTGGCAGCGCAGCACGACGGAGCATGGTCCGCGAGGTCGGATTCGGTTGTTCGGGGTCAATCTGGACGGCACCGATTATGCGCTGTTTGCCGATCCTGCGGGCCCGGCGATTCAGCATATGCCGTGCATTTCGCAGTGCGGATGGGTAGTTTTTGTGGCTGCGGATCAGGTGCCTTGGGATGGGGCGGGACGATTGGCGGCCGTCAGCTACCGGCGCCCGTTGCGGACTTTTCAGACGTTCACCGAAGCGGGTGATGGGCTCTTCCATAGCCCTTCGCCGCTGCCAAACGGTGGGATACTGGTCGCTCGGCGTCCTGCGGATGGTTCGGCAGCGCATGCGATCGGCCGTTTCGATTTGGCCGCTGGCCGATGGCAGGCCGTTTTCGACGATCCCGATTGGCACGACATTCAGCCTCGAGTGGTCTTCCGGCGGGCGCGGGCGGACGGGCGATCGAGCGTGGTCAGGGACGATCGACCTCATGGCGCGTTGTACTGTCTGGACGTGGCTGTCACGGACTTCGAGTCATCCGACTGGATGCCGCCGGGCAGCGTGAAGCGCGTACGTTTGCTGGAGGGCGTTCCTCAGGCGGCCAAGGGGGATGTGGCGGAACGTCCGTCGCCAGATTCATCGGACGACGCGAATGATGAAGCATCGACGGACGCTGGGTGGCCTTTGGCGGTGCGGCGGATTCTGGGCGAGGCGGACGTGATGCA
>REEF01000326.1 GCA_007695205.1 Planctomycetaceae bacterium | reverse complement strand
GGGGGGTTGTGTTTTGGGTTATACTCCAAACCTTTTGTAAACGTGTTGGCCCTAAACCTACCCCCGACCCCTTCCGCCGACTCGCCAGGATCGCCGATCCGCTACCGCCCGGGGCCTTCAACACGGGGGCGAGTTCCGCTGGCGGCAGAGAATTTCGGGGGCGACGCTCAGGATCTGCTTCAGCCGTTGGGCATCGTCGCGGATCCGGTCGTCCGCAGCCAACGATCGCATGACCAACGCAACGGCTGCCTGGGCTTGGGTGCCGTCTTCATCGGCCATGCGGAACCAGTTCCATCGCCCATCCTTCCGCGACCGGACGATCCCCGCCTGATACAGGATCGACATGTGCCGTGACACCGTCGAATTCGCCAAACCCAGCAATTCCACGATCTGACACAGACACAATTCGCGGCCGTCCAACGCCGCCACGATCCTCAATCGTGTTTCGTCCGACAACGCCTTCATTACCCTCAAGATCTCACGCATGGGCCGTCACCTTCGCTGCTGGTTGCCTCGCCGAATCCTGCTACTCGAGAGCGATCTCGATCGTCTCGTCTTCGTCGTGCTCTTCGACTCGGATCAGGGTCCCCCTCGCGTCGGGATCCTCCGAAAGCCTGACGATTTCCGCGATATCGATTCCCTTCGCCTGAAGCGCGCTGACCGCCTTCTTCGGGATCAGCTTCGATGCGATTTTAAGCACACCGCCAGGGATCGTGACGGTTGTCTTCGGATCGGACTCGCCACCCTTGAACACCCTGATCTTCAAATCTGCCACGTTCTTCTCCTTTTATTGCTTCCCAAGAGACTTTTGTGGACGATTGTACCACATTGATCACCATGGGAACCAGTTCGGCTCATCCCCCCCTTTTGCAGTTCTGCTTGACAGCTTCGTTCGGATGTGTACAGTAACCATATCCCTCCGAAATTCCTTCCTTGGCAAAACGCATAAATCGATAGATTCCTGCGGAAGCCCACCCACTTAGTTTCGAAATCCCTCCGTACTCTGAAAATACCTTCTACTGACAAGGAGATGACCGTGGTTTGGTCCAGGTCGCGCAAGGCGTTTACTCTCGTGGAATTGTTGGTCGTCATCGCCATCATCGGCGTCCTCGTCGCGTTGCTTTTGCCCGCCGTCCAAGCGGCGCGAGAGGCGGCGAGGCGGGCTCAGTGTACCAACAATCTCAAGCAGATCGGATTGGCGTTACATAATTATCACGACACCTTTCGACGATTTCCGTACGGGTATATCGAAACGACGGAACTTCATCGGCGAACAACTTGGATGCAGGAAATTTGGCCCTTCATCGAATTGGGAACGCTGTATGATCTGTACATGCAGGATACCAGCCTGTGGATCATGGACGTGAATCCTGAAGTACGAGACGCTCAACCGGCCGCTTTCCAATGTCCATCGGACGGTTTTCAGCCGGCCTTTGGGGGCAGCGGCGGTAGACGATCGGGTGCAGATGGGTTCCAGGGAAGCTATGTCGTATGCACCGGAAAAGACATCATGTACTACGGCACGCGGGACCTGGGCGGCATGTTTTATCGACGCTCGTCCGTCACGTTCGGCGACATCATCGATGGAACCTCCAACACGCTGATGGTTAGCGAATCCATCGTCCGTGGTTCTCACAATGCAAACTCTGGCTGGGGTGGTGCGGGAGGCTATTGGGGCGGCGCGCCTCATGGCGGATATGGCTTTACCACACTCGAGCCGCCGAACAGTCCCGTGCCGGACCGCGTGTACCAGTGCAAGAGCGAGTTGTTTCCCCGAGCGCCCTGTATCAGCACGCTGAACACGGACGATCATCGCAATTTCGCTCGAAGCTATCATCCGGGCGGCGTGAACGCTGTCCTGGCTGATGGGTCGGTGCGTTTCATCACCGATACGATCGCTCTGCCCACCTACCATGCGTTGGGAACGCGTAGCGGCATGGAGGTGGTCGGTCCATTCTAGTGAGGGACGTTGCGACGTCTCGTGCTGCGTTGGTGAAGACGCCCGCGTGGCTGCTCCCGCCCTGATCAACAGGGCGGGTTCTGACGAAACACAGGCCATTACGCGGATATGATTCTTGCTTTCTATGGAGATTTTCGAGCTGATGATAAACGTGCGTCCATTGCTGGTTCTTTTGGTTGCTACGCTGCTGCTTGTCGGATGCGCTCCCTCAGGCCCCCCGATGTACACGGTTACCGGAACGGTGACCTTCGACGGCCAGCCCGTGGCCGCAGGCGACATCCTGTTCCGCGATGCTACCGGCCAAACCCGAAGCTACGCTGGCAAGATTGTTAACGGAGAATACTCCTTTGAATCGTCTCCGGGAAGCAAGATCGTCGAAATTTCGGCCATGCGCGACGTACCGGGCAAGGTGGATACCTCCAATCCCGGCGAAGAAGTCCCGTTGCGTGAACAGTACATTCCCGCGGTGTACAATACGGAGACAACGTTGACGGCAGATATTTCCGCAGATTCGAGGTCTGCCGACTTTTCCTTGACTAGCGATTGAAATGGGAGAAGACGCGATGAGCCATAGCGTTCGGATGAGGGTCCGTTTTTGGGGGATGACCTTGGGATGCTTGATCGCCTGGGCGGTTGGCCAGACCATTGCTGCCGAAATGCCGCAGCCAGCGGCGACGGAGGTCGCGGAGCCGGACGGGACGGCGCGGCGATACCTGAGCGTCCGGCAACTGCCGGACCAGGTGACCCTCGCGACCCTGGACAACGGATTGACGGTGATCGTCCAGGAGAATCACGTGGCGCCGGTGGCCACGGTACGTTGCTACGTGAACAACACGGGCAGCGCGTTCGAAGGCCAGTACCTGGGCGCGGGGGTGAGCCATGTGCTGGAACACGTCGTCGCCGGTGGCTCGACCACCAAACGGTCGGAAGCGGAGATCGAGCAGATCATCGACACGTTCGGCGGGGCGACCAATGCATTCACCTCCACCGACGTGACGGCCTACTTCATCAACTGCCCGGCGCGCCACACGATGCAAGCGATCGAGCTGCTGGCCGATTCGATGCAGCATTGCGCGTTCAATCCCGAGGAGTTCGAGAGGGAATTGAGCGTCATCCGGCAGGAGCTGGCCGATGGCGAAGTCAATCGTCGCCGAGTGCAGTGGAATCTGCTGAGCCAAACGGTGTACCAGGTCCATCCGATCCGTCATCCGGTGATCGGTTATCTGGATGTGCTGAATCAAACCACCAACGAGATGATCATCGACTTCTACCGCCAGCGATACGTACCGAACAATCAGGTGTTCGTCGTGGTCGGAGCGGTCGACACCCAGGCCGTCCTGCAACATGTCGCAGCCCAGTGGGCGGGAACGCCGCGCGGCAACGAAACGCTGGTGTCGCTGCCACAGGAACCGTTGCAACTGAGTCCTCGCGAAGCGATCCGCGAGATGGACGGTGCCGGGTACGACCTGGTGCTGGCTTGGCCGACCGTCGATCTGTCGCACCCGGATCTGTACGCCCTGGACGTCGCCGCGTATGTGTTGGCCCAGGGCGAAAGTTCCCGGTTGGCGCAACGGCTGAAATACGAAGAGCCGCTGGTGCTTTCGGTCGGTTCGGCCAGCTATACCCCTCACTTCGCCCCGGGCCTGTTCGCGATCTTTGCCAGTGCTCAACGGGATACTTGGCAGAAAGCCAGCGACGAGATCGTCCGAGAGGTCGAGCGTCTGCGGGAGGAACTGGTCACCCCGGAAGAACTGGCCAAAGCGAAGAAGCAGAAATCGGCCGAGTTGGTTTTCGGAGCACAGACGGTCGAACAGGCGGCCGACAGCCTGGGACGTAACTTCCTGGCCACGGGCGATCCGCTGTTCGACAAGCACTATGTGGATGCCATCCAGCAGGTCACGGCCCAGCAGGTGCAGGACGTGGCGCGGCGGTACCTGGTCCCCGAACGGTTCAACCGAGTGATCATCGCACCGCCGGGCGGATCGCCGCGGGCGGAAACTCAGGACGACGCGGGTACCGAAGGCGAAACTCGCCTTGTCCGTCTGGAGAACGGACTGCGAGTGCTGATCAAACAGCACACGCATCTGCCGATGGTCAACATCCAAGCCCTGACGTTGGGCGCCGCGCTGGTCGATACCCCGCAGACCGCCGGACGAGCCTCGCTGGTGGCCTCGATGCTGGACCAGGGGACTTCCGCGATGACCGCTCAACAAATCGCCGAATTCTTCGATTCGATCGGCGGCCAGATGTCCATGCGAGCCGGTCGCAACACCATCTACGGCTCGGCGACCGTGCTGAGCGACGATTTCGAGGAGTCCCTCGAATTGTTTGCCCAGTGTTTCTTGCAGCCTGCCTTTCCGGAAGACCAATTCGATCGCGTCCAGCGTCTGACCCTGGCCGCGATCGAACGGCGATCTGATAGTCCGCAGGCGGAAGCCTTCGAGTTGCTGTACGACAGCCTGCCGCCCGAATCGCCCTACCATCTGCTGCAAGACGGCAAACTCGAAACGGTCCAAAAGCTGACTCCCACCGATCTGCAGACGTACCACCAGCAGCACTTCGTGCCGCAGAACATGATCGTCACCGTGTTCGGCGACGTCGCCGTCGACCAGGCGATCGAAGCCGTTCAGCAGCATTTCGGAGCCCTGCCGCCCGCCGCGGATTTCCAACCGATCTCGTTCGATCGACCGAATCAGATCGACGGCCCCATCGCGCAGCACAAGCAGACGGCCAAGGATACCGGGATGGTGATCGTCAGCTATCCGGGAACGTCCATCCTGGACCGCGAGGACCACGCCGCACTGACCGTGCTGGATGCGATCATGTCGGGATACAGCTACCCGGGCGGCTGGCTGCATAACGAGCTGCGCGGCGCGGGTTTGGTGTACTTCGTCCATGCTTTTCAGATGACAGGCCCCGCGCCCGGCTACTTCAATATCATGGCACAGACGCATCCGGACCAGGTGGACCAGGTGCTGGAGCGGATCGAGGCCAATGTCCAACGGGCTCGCGAGGGGCGGATCAGCGAGGAGGAATTCCTGACGGCCAAGCAGCGGATCATCGCGTTGAACGCCCAGGAAAATACCACGATCGGCCAGCAGTCGCTCCAGGCCGCACTGGACGAACTGTACGGGTTGGGCTACGACTACGAACAGACCTTCGACCAGCGGATCGAATCCGTGACGATCGAGGACGTCGTACGAGTTGCCAACGAATACTTCGGGCACGCGATCGTCATCACCACATCACCCCGAGCGCGATGAATGGGCCCGAGCGCGATGGATGGATAGCGCCAGGCCCTCACGGCGTTGCCCCCCACCGTCGTTCGTTCAGGCGATCGCCTGAGGCACCCGGCCATATGTTTCTTGGTGGAATCGGGCGGGAAGGGGTCGGGAGTCGTTTTCGGGTCAGCCGCTTCCCATGTGGTAGATCGTTGGCCGAAAACGACTCCCGACCCCGTTGCGTCTCCAATGCAAGGCTACCTTCAATGACAAGAAACTTCTGGCCGGGTGCTTATCAATGCCGCACCAGCCCGGGATAGATGTCCAGGTCCAAGGATTCCACCTTGCCCGCTTTCAGGCGTTCGATCGCGATCGCTCCCATCACCGCGTTGTCGGTACACAACGCCATGGGAGCGATCAGCATTTCAAAGCCTTCGCGCCCCGCCGTTTCCTCCAATCGTTCGCGAAGTCGCCGATTCGCCGCGACGCCGCCGCCGATACACAATCGACCGATGCCCGTCTTGCGGACGGCCAGGGCCGATTTTCCGACCAGACAATCGACGACCGCTTCCTGGAAACTAGCGGCCAGATCGGCGACGCGTTGCGGGGGCAGATCGACGGCCGAAAAATCGGGGCGGCCAGGGCCGGCGATCTCGTAACGTACGGCCGTCTTCAGGCCGCTGAAACTGAAATCCAGTCGCTGATCGTCGTTCAAAAAGGCCCTTGGAAAACGGTAAGCCTTCGGGTCGCCGTCGACGGCGATTCGGGAAAGCGCGGGACCGCCCGGGAACGGCAGACCCAACATGTTGGCCACTTTGTCAAACGCCTCGCCCGCCGCATCGTCGATCGTGCCCCCCAGCGGCTCGAAATCGAAGGCGTTGCGGCAATGGTACAAATGGCTGTGCCCGCCGCTGACGATCAGACCGACGCACGGGAAAATCTCCCGGCCCTCGGCGATCCGGCACGCGTAGATGTGGGCGTGCAGATGATTCACGGCCAACAACGGTTTGCCGGTGGCCAAGCACAAGGTCTTCGCCGCGACCAACCCGACCAACAGCGAACCGGCCAGCCCGGGAGTGTTGGCCACCGCGATGGCGTCCAAATCGTCCAATGTCAACTGGGCTCGTCGCAACGTTTCGTCGATCACCGGCAGGATACGCTCGACATGCGCTCGCGCCGCGATCTCCGGCACCACCCCTTGGAACCTGCGGTGCAGGTCATCCTGCGAGGCGACGACCGATGCCAGGACCTCCAGACGATCCGTGACGACCGCCGCCGCCGTTTCGTCACAAGTCGTTTCGATCGTCAAGATTTGCATCATGGTCTTCCGCTTCGGTGACAGCCGATTCCGCCGACGATTCTCCGCGATCCGCCACAGCGTCGGTCGAGGTCAATTTCTCCGCTAAATACTGCAGTGCCTTGTCCAGTTGACGATCGACGAACGGAACGGATGCCTCCTCCGCGAAATCCTCGTCCGCGAGTTCCTCGTCCGCGAGTTCCTCGTCCGCGAGTTCCTCGTCCGCGAGTTCCTCGTCCG
>REEF01000563.1 GCA_007695205.1 Planctomycetaceae bacterium | reverse complement strand
GGTATTGGTGATCACGATGGTGTATTCCAGCGTGTCGCCGGGATCGACCTGGCCGATCACGCCCCCGTCGACGGCGATCGCGACGGTCTTCACCGCGTACAGGAAGGCATCGGCCGTGACGGTGACGCGGGCTTCCGAGTTCTGCGCGTAGTTGTTGAGTTCGCCCTCCGGACCGTCTTCTCCCGTCCGGCCGCTGTCCTCCGCTCCGCTGCTGCCAGGGAGGCTGGTCCAGGTCAATCCCAGCGCGTTCGCCAGTTCCGCTCCCACTGGACCTGTCGGATCCACGAGCGCCCGGTACGAAAAGCTCCGCTCCTGCCCCAGCTCCAATGTAGAAAAACGGAACTCAAGTTCCTGGCCGTCCACGCTGATGTCCGCATCGGGCAGGCTGGCCGAACCCGCGACGAAGCTCAGCCCGTCGGGAAGCAGATCCCGGATCACCAGATCGAACGCGGTGGCGCTGCTGCCGCTGGCATGCGCCAGATCGACCGTAAACACGACCTCGTTGCCCAATGCCTGTTCCGACGGTGCAACGCTCTTGCTGACATCCAGCGCAGGCTCGACGACCGTGACAGGAATGCCCGAAATGGTGTCTGGGTTGGAGGGGTCCGCATCGAACGTCAGGCGCTCTGGAGGCTCGTCTGCGCTCCCGTACTCGACCCAAACGGTGCCGCCCTCGCCGTTACTGAAGACAACCCCGTTTTCGTTGGCGGCCACGTTCGTCACGCGGGCGGTGATGTCAATCTCGACGAAATTGTCGTTAGCCCCGTTCGAGGGCGGATTGGAAACATTGCCCAGATCGAACTGCACCAACTGCCCCGCGCCAAGCCGCTCATTGTAGTCCGGGTTGCCGAACCCGATGCCCATGTGCCCGACGCTGATGTTATGCGAGACATACGCGAGCCCATCCGGCAACTCGTCGGACACGAAGACGTTTTCGGTAACACCGGTGATCAGGGACAACCGGATGGTGTAGGTCAATTCCTCGCCGATCGTGGCCTGGTTCCGGTCCACGGTCTTCCCGATCGCGAGATCGGACGCGATCGTCAGCGCCGTGCTTGCGGTGGCGCGGTAATCGTTCAGCCCCGCTGGGTCATCAAGGGCATCCGCCGAGTCGCGCACGACCGAATCGGCGCTGCTGCCTTCCGGCTGGCTGGCGAACGTCGCGATGGCTTCGTTCACGAGGATTTCGCCAAAGACCACGTCGTCTTCGAGGCGCGTCCGGAAGTCGATCTGCAAGCGCGCGCCAGGGGACAGGCTCAGACCCTCAAGAAGGAGCGTGTCATCCGGGTCGAACGTGGTCTGGATCTGCACGTCGTCAACGGATACCGGGTCGCCGTCCGCATTCAGCACAGCCGCCGCCAACACCGCAACCGTTATGTCGTCCAGGTCAAGCGCACCCGCACCGGTAGGCAATACATCCCGGAGTTCGGTCTGCCAGGCCGTGCTGCTGCCGGTGTTCTCGATCACGATGCGCCAGTCGACCGGGTCGCCGGCCTGCAGGCCGACCCCACCCGAGGGGATCGACTTGGCGAGCACAAGTCGTGGCTCGCCAAGGGTGACCGACACCGATCTCGGTCCCAATTCGATCGGATCCCCACCCGGGTTCTGCGGATCCTCGAAACGCGCCCGCGCTTCGTTGGTCAGCGTGACTCCGTCCTGGTTGACGAGGACGTTGTCCACCTGCACGAAGTAATCAACGGTCACGGAGCTCGGCTGTGTGGCAGTGAGCGTACCCAGGTCAACCACCATCCGGTTTTGAACGGCATCGAATGAAATTCCCGAACCGTCAGACGTCAGCCCCGCGCCCAAAGTGAGCACAGGCTGGTAGGGCTCCTGGTCGAGGAATATCACGCCATCCGGGAGGTCATCGAACACCACGAGGTCGTTGGTCGTTCCGACCGGCACACCTTCCTCAAGGCGGTAGTGAATGACATCGCCGATGGCGTAGCGACTCTGGGGGGTGACCACCGACTTGACCAGGGTGGGTCGCGCGGTCGTCAGCGGTGCCGTGTCACTGCCGAAGAGATCGTTCACGCCACCCTCGCCGGTACGACGATTGTCAACATTTTCGGAATCCGGCGGTAGCGAGGTCATGGCAGCTTCCGCGGAATTCGTAACCGAAGTCCCGAAGCCGGTGTTTGGATCAATCGTCGCCTGGTAGCTGACCTCGATGCTGCCGCCCGGAGCCAGCGCGTCTATGGTGCCACTGAGTATATTGCCGTCGAACGCCGCGTTGACGGTCGCCCCGGTTCCGCCGACATCCCAACTCAGTGCGCCCGGATTGATCAACTCAGAGGGCAGGACATCCTCGAAGGTCCACTCGAATCCGGTTGCATTGCCGGTGTTGGTGATGGTCAGTGTATAGGTCACCGTATCGCCAGCGGCCGGAGAACTCGGGCTCACGGTTTTCTGGATCCCCACGACAGGCAAACGGACGGTTACCGTTCTCTGTGGGCTTTGAACGTTACGCTCTGTTCCCGCCGCGTCGGCGAAGAAAATGCGCCCTCGGTCGCGCAACGGACGGTTCTGGGTGTTCTCCTCGACATTGGCCACCCTGAGCGTGACCCGCAGAGTGTAGCGTTCGGCCTGAGTGGCGAAGTTGTTCACATCGCCAAGGTCCACGACAAAGGCGTTCCCGACCGTAGTCAAACCCACCGGAACCGCGCTGTCGGTCGCAGCGCCGTTAATGCCTCCCGGATTCGCGAAGGCGGTTAAATCTTCGGAACTGCGTGCCAGGGTCGCCCCAACCAGTTCCACCCCGTTGAAGCCGTTGGTGATCACGTCGGCAAGACGGACGGCCCGGGTCACTCCCGGCGGCAGTTCGAAGCCGATGGTGTAGGTGAAGGTTTCGCCGATCGCCATATTGGAGCCGCTGGTAAAATCTTCGGAGGTGGCGGCCAGAGCCTTGGTGACCGTCGCGGTGGCGACGTTCACAGTGGCGGTGTCTTCCGCCTCGGTCGGACGACGCTGGTCTTCCCCATCGGCGTCCGGTTGGGGCTGGCTCTGGCTGTAACCCGTGGCGGTCACGGTGTTGCTGTAGACCGAACCGGTGACGACATCGGAAAGTACGTTCGCGGTAATGGTAAAAACCAGCGGGTCATCATCCGGCGCAAGGCTGGTCGCGGGATCGACCGCAGTGTAGGTCAACCTTCCGGTCACTTCGTCGTAGCCGAAATCAAAGCCAACTGGGGTATCATCGCCCTCGAGGACCGAGGTCAGATCGAGCAGATCGTTGAATGCTCCGTCGTTGAGGATGTCTTCGATCGACAGATCGAAAGCGGGAGCCGTGCCCGTGTTCCGCAACGTAAACGTGATCGTGACCTGTTGACCGGCCACGAGATTGCTCGCGGGGCTGAAACTCTTGGCAATGGTGAGGTTGGGCTCGCGGAACAGGAGCGTGCTGCTGGCCGAGACCGGCGCGCCGGGATTGTCGGTGAAGTTGAGGGCCGCGGTGTTGGTCTTGGGCTGGGGATTGACGGGTGCCGCATTGGCCGGGACGTTCAGTACCCGCGCCTGATAGGTGACGACAAAGCTGTTATTCGCGGTGTCGGCAGTTCCCGTGGCGATCACATCTCCGAACTGGAACTGGGGAGCCCCCGGTGTGCCGTCAACATTCGGCCTTTCCACCGTGCCAAGGAAGCCGGTGGAGTCGAGAGATACGCTTTCAGCTACATACTCGAATCCGCCCGGCAGTTGGTCGGTGATGACCAGTCCCGGGGTTGTCCCTTCGGGCACGGTCACGGTCAGTTGGTACGTGACGATATCGCCGGGAACGGCATTTGGGCTGGCCGGACCGGGGCTGACGTCGGTACTGGTTTTCGCGATTCCGGGGCTGGCAATCGTCACGGTCGCGTCGTCCCTGATCGCCGGAAACGCCGCGGAGCCCGACTGCGAGGCCCAGGTGGCCACCGCTTCGTTCTCGATGACCTGGCGCGGTGTGACGGATTGGGCCAGGGTGCAGGTGTAGGTGATGACGGCGGATTCGCCGGCGGAAACCTGGCCGTCGATTTCCAGTCCACCGGACAGGTCGCCAGCAAAGGTACGGTTGGATCCGGCAACCTGCACGCTCGCGGCGGAACAAGACTCCAAAGCATCGGGCGGCGGGTCGGTGACTGTGACATTGAATGCCGGAGCACCGCCGGTATTGGTCAGGGTGACCCCATAGGTCACGGTGTCGCCGGCATCAGCGTCGGTCAGGTTGCCGCCGGTGACGGTCCCTGCGCCGCTAGTGGCGGACACCGCCTTGTCGATCTCCAGCCTCGGCGCGTTCACGTTCACTGGGACCGGCGCGACGTTGGTTGCGGTCTGATTCAGCGTGTTGTTCGTTTCGACCAAAACAATGTTGGTCAGAAATAGGCCATCGGCGAAGGGATCGTCAGTCACCGTGGTATAAAGATCCACCTCGATCACCCGAGGCTCGTCAGCTTGAACATCGGGCCATTCAATGACGATGGCGTTCAGTGCGGTATCGGCGGTAATGGTCGTTGGTGTGAGTCCCGCCGTGTCATTCGGGGTGAGACAGAGACCGGCTGGAGCCGGGCAATCGGCCGAATCAAGGCTGAAAGTGGGGGTCACGTCACCCGCCCTGAGCGCGGGCAAAGGCAGGTAATCGACGAACCGGATGCCGCGGGTGTCACCCGAGGGAATGTCCAGGCGAAGGCGGTAGATGACCGGATCGCCCGGCTGGTAGAAATCCTGCGGATTGAAGATCGTTTTCGAGGAATTCACGGGCCTAACCACCGTGGACGCCGCGCTGCCCTCAGTGCAGTCGCTTGCGCCCGCGGTGAGCGAATAGCGGATGGTCACACTATTCGGCAGCGCATCCGACGCCACCACACGCTCGTTCGTTTCGCGGTAGGTCTCGCGCACCGTGCCAGCGTAGTTCACGAAAATTGCGCTGCCGGCCGCAATCTCGGTCAGCCCAGTTCCTTCGAACAGGTCGATGACCACGGTCGTATCGTTGACGACGGTGACGGTTGGCGTCACCGCAATCGGGTCACCGCCATTGACGCTGAAGGTCACGCTCGCTGTGTCGAAGTCGATGCCGTCTGCGATGACATCGGTAATGACCAGACTGTTGATGGTGCCGAAATCGCTGACCTGGATGGCCAGCCCGTAGGTCACATCCGCTCCCGGTGCAACCTGCCCCGGGGAGACCGATTTCTGAATGGCAACGTGCTCGGCCGTGACCGTGCTGTCGCCGGGGGCCTCAGGAAGCGGGATCTCCATACCCTCCTGGTCGATGTAGGTCGCAGCGACCGTGGCGCTGTTCACGATGGATTCGGCCGTGCACACGTTCTGGTCGAGCACGTCGACGACGTATCCGGAATACCTCACGACGATGTCACCGCTGCCAACCTCGCCGATGGTGTTGCCGGCGCATGCGACCTCCAGGGATCCTCCCAGGGAAACCGTCGACGGTACCTGGGTAATCGAACAACCCGCGCCACCGGTCACCGAGGCCGTTCCATCGAGGTACTGGAAATCGGGCGGCAGCGTATCGCTAATGGTGATCGGGTTGATCGTCGCCGTGTTCGCGATGTCCACGTCCAGCGTGTAGGTGTACGGCCAGCTCGGGCCCGTCGCTCTCTCGCCCTCCGGCGCATTGTTGCTCTTGCTGAATAGAAGCACCGTCGGAGTGACGTCCTGCTCCACTTCAGGCCCGATGATCGGCCCGTTGACGCCCGTCGCCGTGGCGCCGAACTGGTAGATCGGCGTCATGGCGATCAGCAGCGGGTCGTCGACGATGGCGTCCGGGCTGATGGTCGCGCAGATGGTGGTGTTTAGTTCCGGGCCGCCCTCGATGACCGAACCCACGGGAAGCACTACGTTGTAGTAAATGAAACCCGGAGTGCCGGTAACCGCTTCCCCGATTCTCGGGTCGATCAGTTCCGGAGCAGCCGGCGCAGACGGAAAGGTACCCACGGATTGCAGGCCACCCCCGATGGACGCTCCAAAGACGGTTGCCGATAGACCCTCGAGCTGTGGCGGAAGAGTTAGCCGGAAGTAAGGGCCGAACCCTGGATCACCGGTATTGGTGAACCGCGTGTCGAAACAGAACTCCTCCCCGAGGAAGGCTTCGGCTGGCACACCTTGCGTTAACTGTGGGATCTGAGCCCAACTGCCCATCCACATCACGCTAAGCGCGACCGCCATTATAAACTTATGAATTAAATTCATTTTTTCAACTCCCGAAGGTCTTCATCGACCCATCCACCATCGGTTTTTCTTATACGAGCGGCGAGGATGCGACGGCAAAAGCGCGCTCGGCGCGACGGTCGCCGGTAAACGGTATTGTAACTACGATTCAGGAAGGAGAGGCTGGACTCCGTGCTGTCCGAATTGTTATACAATCACTTTGTTGGCGCTACAATAATATAATGGCTCAATTGCTGAGTTTTTCCAGGGCAACCGCTATAAATAGCGCTCCCGGATGATTTGTGGGTTAGGTCAGGCCGTAGGCCATAACCCAACATTTTGCTGATGTTGGGTTACGCGCCGTGCGCTAACAGTATCTACAAATCGTTTGGGAACGCTATAGTTCCATCGTCCCCTGGTGAATGCCCTAATGACCATAGAGGTAGATCGTGATGGCAACCACTTATGAACAGGTGCTGGACCTGTTAAGCGAAATCGCCCGAGGACAGGCCGAACTCCTGCACGCGCAACAGGACACCGACCGCAAGTTCCAGGACACCGACCGCAAGTTCCAGGACACCGACC
>REEF01000190.1 GCA_007695205.1 Planctomycetaceae bacterium | reverse complement strand
ATCTCACTACCTTGACGCGATGGTAAAAGATGTTGGGTAAAAGATGGGGAGTTGCTTCCAGAACCTGTCGCCGGGCGGCGACAGGTTTCGGTTTGCGACAGGAAGAGCTCTCGAACTGGGCAACCACCACCCGGTTGCGGCCGCCGGCCCGGTCGGCTACGTCGAAGCTGCTGAGTACCCGTTGGTCCTGGACCGTCACGTCGAAGATCCGTTGACCGGGAGCGATCTGGCCGACTTCGACAAAATGCAGCCGCAGGTGATAGCCGAGCTTTCCGTTGGTCCCGGACTCGGTCTCCACCTGGGGTCTACTTCAGTTTGTAGATCACCATCATCCCGTCCCGCTTGCTGTCGTCAGCGCGGATGGTGGTCGACAGATAGTCCGGCGACCCGTTGACGGCCTCGATGAAGTCGGCCATCGCCCGGGCCGAGCGGATCACGTTGTCGGCGACGATCACCGCGCCCGGCACGAGTTTCGGTTCAAGCGCCCGGAAGTACTTCAGATAGTCGCTCTTGACAGCATCCAGGTAAACAAAATCGAATTCACCCTCCAACTGCGGCAGTACTTCCAGCGCATCGCCCTCGATGACCGTTACCACGTCCTCCAATCCGACCTGCTTCAGGTTCGCCCGCGTCGCTGCGACCATCTTCGGATCGATATCGACGGTGATCAAGTGGCCGCCGGTCCGTTCGAACCCCAGTCCCATCAGGATCGCCCCATAGCCCGTGGCGGTCCCGACTTCCACGCCTCGCTTGGCCCCCGTAGCTTGCACCAAGATCCGCAGCATGGCGGCATCCCCCGGCGCCGAATTCAGCCCGATTAACGGGAACTGTTCGACAAATGCTCGGCGCGCTGGCTCCAGATCATGCGTGACATGAGGATTTCCGGCCGACGGCTCTTGAGCTGCCAACCGGTGGACCGGGCAGATTGCGGCCAACATTCCAACGAGGACGGCGGCGGTGAAAGACCAGTTTCGATTCCCAAGCGTTCGGTTCATGAGTGGCTCCTTGGAACCGGTAGCGATGCCGCATCGACCGAGGCTTATCCGGCGCGCGTCGACGGGTCACCAACGGTTCCCGGTATGAGGTAAATCTGTGGAAAACCAGGTAGGACGCGACGGCACACCCCTGTGCAGCGACGGCCGCCCCGCAGCACGAGTATAACCACTTCCCGGCGTCAAGGCGATCCGTGGTGGGATTCCGGCTAGCAGTTTGGCACCCTTGGCTGATCTGGATGCACCACGTACAGGCGGATTTTCTGATGCCCGTGGCGATGGCGGGGTGAATTTGGTGACGGAAATCCAAGCGTCCGTCCAAACGCCGAGGCAGGCATTATGTGCGAGCCCGCCAGTACAGGCCCCAGGCAATGATCCGTGCCGTTTCACGTCGGGACGGATTTCCTGCCGACTTGGCCTGCGGTGGTTCCACATCACGCTGCGTGGTCTCTGGCTGGCCAACGTCGGCAAGTCGGCGGTCATCGAATTCCTTGTTCTGGCGTATGCCTGAACCTGCTTCGAGATGACCACCGATCCGCTTGGATGCTGGTGAGTCTACGGGGACAGATGCCGAGCCGTCAAGCTGCCGATGCAGACGGTCGGAAGACTGTTGCGCTATCGTAATGAGCACCCAGTCGCCGTGCGGAGAAATGCGAAAGGATGTGGACCAATGCCCGAACTACGCACAAGCCCTCCCCCTCCTGCCGTAAGCGCGAACCTCAGTTCCCTACAGAGTTTTTGTTCATGGGGATGAAACCTTCCCATCCCAAACCGTTCAGTCCCTGGCCCGCAGATCGTAGCAGGCCAGCAGGTCGCCGTGCCGCAAGTACAAGTGGCCGCGGTGAACGACCGGGTGAGCCCAGGCCGGGCCGGCACCTTTCACGGGTTCGAAGACGCTCTTGATCCGCAGCGCCTCGGGCGTGGCTTCGATCAGCGCCAGCGGGCCCCGGTCGTAGCGGAATATCAGATGGCCGTCGGCGTACACGACCGCGGCCGAACCAGCCGACGGTCCGCGCTCTTTCCACTGGATCTCGCCGGTGGCCAGCTTCAGGCAGGTGGGCTGGCCATTGTTCTGCCCGTTGCCGCCGTACAGATAGTCGCCCAGCAGAATGACGCCGCCGTGATGGTTCTCGAAATCGCGCGGACCCAGAAAGTACACTTCTTCCGCGCGAAAACGGTCGCCGTCGCGCTGGATATGCAACAAGGCACAACCGGTCTGGTAGCTGGTCGTCGTGAACACATAATCGCCTCGTACGACCGGCGACGGAATATTCGCCACGCTGTTGGCGATGCGGTTGTAACCCCACAAGAACCGTCCGGTTTGCGCATCGACACCAATCAGACCTCGGCCTAACAACTGGACGTATTGCCGCACACCCGCCAGTTCAGCAACCACGGCCGACGAGTACCCTGCACCGTCGTTGCCGGCATCGCCGATCGACGGCATCGCACATTTCCAGACCGTTTCTCCCGTCCGTTTGTTCAAGCCCACCATCGTGGCTTCGGGGCCGCCGGGCGTGCAGATCAGGCGATCCCCGTCGACTAGCGGCGATTCGCTGAATCTCCACACCGACATCACCACACCGCCGAAATCCTCCGGCAGATTGCGCTGCCAGATCACTTGGCCTGAGTCCGCTTGCAGAGCCAACAGATCCCCCGAGGTTCCCAGGACGTACACGATGCCGGCATCCCAGGTGGGCGTGCTCCGCGGACCGTCTGAATGCGGAGGCCCGACGCGAGTAGCCCACAACTGGCGGCGAGTTTCCAGATCGAAAGCCAACGCGTACTGGTGCTCTTCTCCATCAGCACCGATCCGGTCGCCCATCGTGAAAACCGTTCCGCCGGCGATCGAGACACTCGAGTACCCTTTGCCCAACCCGTCGAGCTGCCAAAGCAGCGGCGGACCGGCCTCGGGCCACTCGTCCAGCAAGCCGATCTCGGCCGAGATCCCATCGCGTCCCGGTCCACGGAACTGAGGCCAGTCGTCTGTCTTGGCTGCGACGGCGACAAACGTGGCTTCGTCGGACGTGCGGAACGAGGCGGCCGCCGGACGGTCCGCATCCGTCGCTTCTGTCGGGCCATGGATCGCGTCGATGATCGCCTCCAGCCGACGTCGCATCGTCTCGCTCTCGGTGGTGGCTGCCGCCTGCAGCACCGGCAGCGCTGCCCGCGCCTCAGGACCGATCGCGCCCAAGACCATCGCCGCCCGGACTCGCGTTCCTGCCGAACCCGTCTCGAATGCTTCCACCAGCGCCGGTACCGACTGGCCGCCCATCGCCGCCAAAGCGTCCATCGCGGCAGTCCGCACCCAAGGCTGGATGTGGTCCAAGGTCTCCGTCAGTAGCCCCGCCGCACGCACGGCTTGCGGACCAAGGGCCTGCATGGCATCCGCCGCCGCGACCATCGAGTTCAGATTGTCCGACTGATAGGCTTGCGTCAAGGCATCGAGGATCGTAGCCGGATCCTCGGTCTTCTCCGAAGCCGCAGCAGTCCAGTACTCCAGCGGCTTGCCCAAGTAAACCGCCGACCCGTCCGGCGTCGCCGGTTCTGCACTTCTGGACATCTCATTCCAGCCCAGACCAGCCCATACGATCGTCGGTAAGACCCAAAACAACTGACGAATCATGCTTTCAACTCCTAACGCGGCCGCAACCAAAGTAGGTTGGGTCTCGGACCCGACCCGGTCGGGGTTCCTGGATAGACCCGGTCGGGACGGAGTCCCAACCTACGAATACGCGCGCACATTACTACCGAAGACTCAAATAACCTTCACGTCTATTGGATGATCCAGAATGGAACCGGACACGTCAAGACCCGGCAACGTCCGGTTTCCACGGCAACCGAGACGACGGAGATTGTCGTCTCTGCCCAGATCTGCTGGGAACACCCGCGTCTCATGGCTTGTTTGGCTCATGCCAAAACGACTGCCAGTAGAGCTGATCTGTCTGATAAACATCGATCGAGTCCCTGGTTCGGAGATCGGGTGGCAGGATCCCGTAACGCTGCATCTCGCGAACATACTCCGGTTCCGGTCGGAAACCGGGCATCGAGAAGCGACCGATCGACTCCAAGTGCTCCTTCATGTCGTGGATACCGGCCAGCATCGTCCGAAAGTCCTCGTCGTCCCGGCTGGAAAACACGGGGCCGCAAATCTCGTAACCGGACGCCGAGTCGGAAAGGGGCGCCAGCAGCAACAGGGACTTTTCCGGTCGGCTGAGGTTGTACAAAATGTGCCGCGAGAATTGCAGCCGCGGATCGGCATGTTCCCGCATCCATTCCAGCGAACCAACCCGCAATGGGTCGTCCCGGTCTGCGGCCAGCCAAGGTGGTGTCCAGTGCCTTGGCCGGCCCTCGCCGTACACCAGATGGTGCAGCCGCAATCCCAGGTCGTCTGCGGGCGAGGTGGGCAGACTTCGGGTGTCGTTGTGACATGATGCGCACCGGCGACGCACCACTTCCTGAGCCTTGCTTTGCGTCGGCCAATTCGAGTAATCCGGCAACGGCTTTGTGCCGTATTGAATCGCCGCGTAGGACCCGATCATGCCGCTGCCCAACGCCGCGTAAGTGCCGGGAAAAGTCGCGGCGGCGTCGATCCAAAGTTTCACCATCCGTAACTCCCGGTCGCTCAGCCGGACGCTGTGATGTGAGCCGTCCACTTTGTCCATCAGAGGGCTGGCGGTGCTGCCGATGGTGTAAGGCGGGTAATCGCCTCGTGCCAGATCGCGGCCGTCGGCGAACTGCAAACGCGCGGCGAGCGTAAAGTAACTGTGCGTGAACATCGGGCCGTGGTCCCCGGTCAGCAAGACGCGGCCTGCGTACTTGTCCACGTCGTGGCACTCCAGGCAGTGCCGGTCCCAAATCGGTTGAATGTCCCGTGGGTAATCGAACACTTCCGGGGCATCCGGAACCGGTCGGATTTTGCTGGGCGGTCTCTGCAAGGCCAGCAGACGGGGCGACAAGGCGTAGGGTGGCGGTTCCGTCCGCCGTTCGTGGCAGCCGGTGCACGTGCTGACTTCGCCAGGCATCACGGTCAGAAAGCTAAGCATGCGTTTGACGGACAGGTCGTTTTCGTCCAGCGCCACCAATTGCAGGCTGCGCAACGGCGGCACCTCGGCGTACACCGACCCGTCCCGCTCGACCGGTACCGTGCCCAACACTCGGTTCAACGTGTAGGAACCGCCGTAGCTGATCGGATCCATCGAACCGCCGTAGTTGACCGGCTTGGGCAAGTTCTCCAGGATCAGCAACTGGGTGATCGCCCCCCTCCGCACGCCCTCCATGCTGCGGCCGCGGTAGACATCCGCCACCACGATCCGGCCGGCGGGTTCGCTCCCATCCACTCGCGATGGCAATACCGGTTCACGCGGTCTCGGACGCAAAGGTCGCGGCTCGTGCAGCCAGGCGCCGCCAGCGGCCAACTCCTGCGGCAAACGGAAGATCTCTTCCACGTCCCCCGTCGAACTCATCAACAACAACCGGTCTTCCTGCGCCACCAAGAACGAATTCTCGGACAACGGGTACGGATCGCGGAAGTTCGTTCCGGGATGGATGATCCGCTGAGCCTCGGGCACGTTTGGCCCGAGCCCGGTGTCCAGTAGGGCGATCCGACCCTCGTGCTCACGACGACCGTGGCGAGGCGAATTGACCATGACCACCTTGTCCGTACCGGGAATCGGCTTCGCATCCAGATAGACGTCGCCCGGCAACGAGTTCCCGTAAAACACCATCTGGCCGGTGCCGTCGGGATTCATCACCCAAAGATGATGGAAATCCTCCCGCGAGCGGTCGACGTATTCCCAGCGAGTGTAAAGAATCCGGCCATCGCCAAGAACCCAAGGCGTATTGTCATTCTCGATGTTGGACGAAAGAGGACGGAGATTGCCTCCGTCACCATCGCATCGGTACAAAATCGCCACCTGCGTGTACCAACAAGGAACGAATCGGTTGCAACGGCTGGAGCAAAAGATGATCCCACCATCGGGCAGGTAGGACGGTTCGATGTCGTCGAACGGACCATCGGTCAGTTGCTTCAGGCCTGTCCCGTCCGCGGAAATCTCGTACAGATGGTAGTGGTGAGTCCCGCCCGGACGATACGAAAACAAAATCCGCTGCCCGTCATAATGAACTTGGGGGTCCCGCACCGCTCCCTCGGGATCGTCCAACAACACCGTCAACTCGCCGGTGTCCATGTTCCATTTGCATAGCCGTCCCAACGAGCCGTAGATTTTCTTGTCCTGATCGACGATCGAATGCCCGAAATTCTCGTACCAGTGCGGGCCCATCGGCTGGCGAACCGCAAAAACGATCTCTTCTGCCGAAGAACCTGCCAGACCGCACCAAGAAACCAGTAGCACCAGACCGGCGATCCTCCACGTGTTTCGGCCATCGAACCACCCTAAACCGTTGCGTTGGACGCTTGCGTATGATCGCCACATGATGTTGCCCTTCGTCAAATCCTCGCGAAATGATCGTCCATTATGCCAGACTCCCGAGCCAAATCTGGCAAACAGCGTGCAGCATTGGCTGACCTGCACCGATCGTGTCTCCAACCTTGTTCGCCGAGCAGAACATCGCCGCCGCCAATCGTCTGGCTGGCGAAAGACCGTGCAAGAAATCGAGGCATCACTCGGCCTGAACACCGAACACAAGGCTCGACCCCGGCGAAGCCCGCTGTCTTCTCCCTTCTGCCTAGACCCCAACGTTGCATAAAGTCCCCTCGTAGGACGGATTGGCAATCCGTCCAGCGT
>REEF01000193.1 GCA_007695205.1 Planctomycetaceae bacterium | reverse complement strand
GGGACGACAGGGCGACCGGTCATCACCCCAGTCGAAGAAAGGATCGATCACCTCCGCCAGCGGAGCAAACGCGGCGCTGTCGCGATCGTCCATGCTCAAGTCGGCGTCGGAATCCCCGACGCGATAGCCGAACAACGAGTCATCCCACTTCACATCGCGGGCGATGGCTTTGGCGTACGGATCGAGCAGCACCTTGCTAGGGTTGAAGCGATGCCCCGACGCTGGTTCATAAGGTCCGTGAACACGGTAGCCGTAGACCTGCCCGGGGCCGACACCGGGTAGATAACAGTGCCAGATGCGGTCGGTATGCTCCGTCAGCGGAATGCAGTGCGTCTGCTGGTCCGAGTCTGCCGAATCGAACAGGCACAGTTCCACCTTGGTGGCGTGCTCCGAAAAAATGGCAAAATTTACTCCTTTGCCGTCCCACGTGCCCCCCAGAGGATATGCTTTCCCAGGCCAGATTAACACAATGAAATCTCCTTACAACCGAGCATGATAAAGAGCGGAAAACCGATCATCAACCGCAGAACAAAAAAAGTTCCTGCCACCGTCTCGCAGCATCCCTCCTTCAGGCAAATTGATTGCATCCTGCATTCAGGATCCCAAAGTCTTGCCAATACAGCTTGAAGCCGTCGGGACAAGTTGACGCTGCGCCCTCGGGCGGCTCTAATTCTACTTTCAGACAATGCACACGCAAGCAGGAAGGCAGTCGAGTCGTATGGAATCGGGCAGGGAACGAACTTTCCACGTCGAGCAACCGCATGCGATGGCGGCGGACGACGTGTTCACAAGACTACATGGCTCTGCGGATGGGCTGTCCGCCGAAGAAGCCGCGGAACGCCTGAAGACCGTCGGTCCCAACCGCCTGCCCACGGCGGAAAAAGAAGGGTTGCTGAAGCGTTTCTTCAAGCATTTTCACGACTTGTTGGTCTATATCCTGCTGGCGGCGGCGGTCGTCACAGCGGGGCTCGGGCACTGGGTGGACACCGGCGTGATCCTGGCGGTGGTGCTGGTCAACGCCGTGATCGGTTTCATCCAGGAAGGCAAAGCCGAGCAGGCGTTGGAGGGCATCCGCAAGATGCTTTCGCTGCACGCGCACGTCCACCGCGGCGGCCAATGGGTGGAGATCGAAGCCGACGATCTGGTGCCGGGCGACATCGTGCGGTTGAGGTCGGGTGACCGGGTGCCCGCGGATGTGCGGCTGATCGAGGCCGTGAACCTGCGCATTGAGGAATCGGCTCTGACCGGGGAATCGGTGCCGACCGAGAAAGACACGAAGCCTTCCGCGCCCAATGCTGGGCTCGGCGACCGCCACAGCATGGCCTACTCGGGTACGATGGTGATATCGGGCCGAGGCCGAGCGGTGGTCGCGGCGACGGGCGCCGTCACGGAGTTGGGACGCATCAACAAGATGATCGCCGACGTCGAAGAACTGGCCACGCCGCTCACCCGACAGATGAACCGCTTCAGCAAGATTCTCGCGGTGGCCATCGTCGGTCTGGCCGCGCTGTTGTTTGTCATCGGCCGCCTGTTGCACGACTTCACGCTGGACGAATTGTTCCTAGCGGCGATCGGTTTTGCCGTCGCCGCGATCCCCGAGGGCCTGCCTGCGATCCTGACGATCACGCTCGCACTGGGCGTCCAACGCATGGCCCGCCGCAATGCGATCACGCGCAAGTTGAACGCGGTCGAGACGCTGGGGTCGGTCACGGTGATCTGTTCGGACAAGACCGGCACGCTGACCCGCAACGAGATGACCGTGCGCCACGTCCTTACACCGGACGGCCGCTATGACGTCGCCGGGACGGGCTACGAGCCCAAGGGCGCGATTACCCGTGACGACCGACCAGCGCCGCTGGACCAGCACGCGGATCTCCGGTCGCTGGTCGAGGTCATGGCGATGTGCAACGACTCGGAAATCACGACGACCGACGGCCGGTGGAAGGTCACCGGCGAACCGACCGAAGGCGCGCTGCGAACGCTGGCGCGCAAGGCCCAGTTCGACGAACAGGATTTCGAACGGATCGCCGTGGTTCCCTTCGAGTCGGAGAACAAGTTCATGGCCACGCTGCACCGCCTGCCCGGCGGCGGGCAGCGGATCTTGCTGAAAGGCGCGCCGGACCGCTTGCTGGCCCGGTGCAGCGTTCAGCGGACCGCCGAGGGCTCCACCGCAGACCTGGACGTTTCCCGATGGGAGCAGCAGATCGAGCAATTGGGCGAGCAGGGGCTGCGTGTTTTGGCCGCCGCAGTACGCGATGTCGGCGACGACAAGCATGACCTGGATCCGGAAGACCTTAAGCAAGGCATGGTCTTCCTGGGGCTGGTCGGGATCATCGATCCGCCGCGTCCCGAGGCGATCGAGGCGATCGCGATCTGTCACCAGGCTGGGATCGGTGTCAAGATGATCACGGGCGACCACGCGGGCACCGCCAAAGCGATCGGCCGCGAGATGGGCATCGGCGACGGCCAGCACGCCGTAGACGGTGCGGAACTGGAAGATGCCTCGGAGGACGACCTGCGGCGTCTGGTCCGGGAGAACGACATCTTTGCCCGGACCAGCCCCGAACACAAACTGCGTCTGGTCCAGGCGCTGCAAGCCAACGGCGAAGTCGTGGCGATGACCGGTGACGGCGTAAACGATGCCCCGGCGCTGAAGCGCGCCGACGTGGGCGTGGCGATGGGCGTCAAAGGCACCGAAGCGACGAAGGAAGCCGCCGACATCGTGCTGGCGGACGACAACTTTGCCTCGATCGAGCGCGCGGTCGAGGAAGGCCGCACGATCTACGACAACCTGCGCAAAGCCATCGTGTTCATCCTGCCGACCAACGGCGCCGAGGCGTTGGTTGTTCTGACCGCCGTCGTTCTGGGATTCGTTCTGCCGCTGACCCCCGTCCAGATCCTGTGGGTCAACATGGTCACGGCCGTGACGTTGGCGCTGGCATTGGCCTTCGAGCCGGCGGAGCCGGGCTTGATGCGTCTGCCGCCGCGCAGACCCGGAACGCCGATCCTCGACAGTGTCCTGCTCTGGCGAATCGGCTTCGTATCGATCCTGATCGGCGGCGCAACGATGGCCGTGTTCCTGATCGAAAAGCGATTCGGAGTGCCCCTCGACTTGGCTCGCACTCTGGCCGTCAATACCCTGGTGTGCAGCCAGGCTTTTTATCTGTTCAACAGCCGCTATCTGCGCGAGTCCAGCCTGCCCGTGTCCCGCTTGCTGGCCAACCGGGTCGCCTGGCTGACCGTGGGCCTGCTGGCCGTTTTGCAACTGGTGTTCGTCTATGCTCCCTTCATGCACCATTGGTTCGGTTCGGCTCCGCTGACGCTACGGCACTGGCTGATTCCGTTGGGGGTGGGCGCCGGAGTCTTCCTGTTGGTCGAACTGGAAAAGACGCTGGTCCGTCGATGGTGGACGCCGGCCGTCCAAGACAAGGGATCATCGGCATGAGTCTGCTCACGTGGCTTGGCATCCTGTTCTGTCTCTCGCAATCGGCGATGCTCTCCGGCCTGAACCTGGCGTTGTTCTCGCTCAGCAAGCTGGAACTGGAGGTCGAAAGCAAAAAGCGGAACCCTCGCGCCGAGCGGATCTTGCGTTTTCGCAGGGACGCCAATTTCGCCCTGGTAACCATCCTGTGGGGCAACGTCGGCGTGAACGTGCTGCTGGCCCTGCTGTCGGACAGCGTGCTGGGCGGCGTGGCGGCTTTCCTGTTTTCAACCGTCGTGATCACCGTGTTCGCCGAGATCCTGCCGCAAGCCTACTTCTCGCGGCATGCGTTGACCGTTGCCTCGATGCTGTCACCGGTGCTGCGGATCTATCAAATGGTTCTTTACCCGATCGCTCGCCCCACCGCCTGGATGCTGGACGTCTGGTTGGGCGGCGAGCAGATGCGTTTTTTCCCCGAACGCGACCTGCGCCGTGTGATCCGGTTGCATATGGCCGCGACGGAGAGCGACATCGCGCGGATGGAAGGCCAAGGGGCGCTCAACTTCCTGGATATCGACGACGTACCGCTCGATGACGAAGGCGAACCGATTGATCCGGACAGTATCTTGCAACTGGAATTCGTGGAAAACCGGCTTGTGTTTCCACCGATGCGTCCCAGTACCGAGGACGAGTTCCTGCGCGGCGTCAACCGCTCTGGCAAAACCTGGATCGTGATTGTCGATCCTTGCGGCGAACCACGCCTGGTACTGCATGCGGACGATTTCCTCCGCGAAGCGCTGTTCGACTTCGAACATTTCAATCCTTTTCGCCACTGCCATCGGCCGATCATCGTGCGGGACGCGAAATGCAAGCTGGGAGCACTGATCCAACGCTTCCGCATCCGGCCGGGATCGTCGGAGGACATCGTCGAGGAGGATGTGATTCTCCTGTGGAACGATCGCCCACGGGTCGTCACGGGCACGGACATCCTGGGGCGTCTGCTGCGAGACATCGCGCGGCCCGTGCCGCCCCCGCCCGTGCCGTCTGGACCATCGGGCACGAGCGACTGAAGAAACCTTCCAATTGGGGCTTTATCAATGGAGATTTTGCAATGCGAGTAATCTATGCAGCGGTACTGCTGCTTTTCGTGGCAGCCGTCGCCGTCTTCTGCGTTCAGAATCTTGGATCTGTCGCCATCAGCTACCTGGGCTGGCAAGTAATGGTTCCCCTGTCGTTGCTGGTGGTCGTCGTGTACTTGCTTGGCATGGTCACCGGATGGGGCCTGCTGTCCTTGCTCAGACGCTCGATCCGCCGTGCGACAGAAGGGAAGAAATGAGCCCGGCGTGGAATTCGGCGGCTGATTCGAGATGGTCATGAAACAACGCTCCCCAGTTTCAGCTTCTCCCGAATTGTGGGAATTCGTGCCCCTCGAGCGGTACGTTATCCCGGGGGATACGCAGAAGAATTGGGTGCGCAAGAAGCGGCGCACGTTGGGACGGCTGTTTGGACCACAACGAACCGGTCTTGCCTGCCGAAACCGGAGAGGAGACGTTTTTCGTCCTGCATGCGCTGCTGCTGCACAACGGTTTGCCAGCGGAACGGTTGTGCGAGTTGTTGCCGATGCTGCGCAGCCAGATCCTGTCCAATCTGCTGCAACTGGAGTCGCTCGGACTGGTCGAATCGTGCGATGGCTGCTGGCGCGTTTCCGCGCTGGGCTACGCGTCCGTACGCGACTTGCTGGACGAGCACCAGTATTTGACGGATCCCTTCTGAGAAAGGCCAATGCGCGATGCCCGATAAAAGCGAACTCTCTCGGTTGTTCCGCACGCTGGATGCTTCCGCGTGGATCGATTTGGCGGCAATCGTCGTCTGCTCGATCCTGTTGATTGTGCTCAGCCAACGGCTACTGTACTGGATCGCCAACCGGGTTCATGGTGGATACCGTTTTCGAATCTTTGCGATGATTCCTATCGCGCGTTTGGCGATTTTGATCGGCGCCGTCAGTCTGATCGTCCCGATGGTGATCGAGCCATCGCTGCAGAACATGGTGGCGTTGCTGGGGGCTGCCAGTCTGGCGATCGGCTTCGCCCTGAAGGACTACGGCAGCAGCCTGATCGCAGGCGTGGTTTCGGCCGTGGAACTGCCCTACCGGCCCGGCGATTGGATACAGGTCGACGATGCCTACGGCGAAGTCACCCACGTGGGCATCAGGACGGTCCAGATCGTCACCGCGGATGACAATCTGGTACACATCCCGCACTCGAAGCTTTGGAATACACCGATCTACAACGCCAACAACGGAGGCGACAGCCTGCAGTGCGTCGCCAATTTCTATCTGCATCCCGATCACGATGCCGCACAGGTTTGGGAAGTGCTGCGGGATGTCGCGCTGACCAGCGCTTACTTGAAATTCGACAAGCCGATCGCCGTCATCGTACAAGAGCAACCCTGGGGGACGCACTACCGCATCCGAGCCTATCCGGTCGACCCACGGCAGCAGTTCCGCTTCGTGTCCGATCTGACGGTTCGCGGCAAAGCGGCGCTGCGCCGTCTGTCGCTCCGCTTCAGCACCCTGCCTGTAACGACGGAAGACACCCATTCGCCTCCGTCATAGCAGACAAGGCCCAAAGGACAGTTGACGAAAGTCGCCGCCCGACTTTCGCTACAAAACTTTGACAAGATCCAGTGTTCCAGGAAGAATCGACAATGATCCAATTGCTCACACGCACCTTCTTCAAAGGCTTGGTGGTCGTGCTGCCCTTCTTCGCGGCGGTCTACGTTTTCCTGTGGATCGTCCGGGACGGCGAGGCGGTTGTGCGTGCATTGCTGGTCAAGGTGATCCCGGAAGAATACTATCTTCCGGGACTCGGGCTTGGTCTGGTCCCGGTATGTAATCAGCGAGGTGGATGATGAGCAATAACGACCAGCCCGCCAACCAGCAGCAGGCGGATCTGAGCGAAGACAACGAATTGATCGATGGCTGCCGCCGCACCCTGGATACCCTGGCTCAGCACCAGGGACCGCACGGGGAGATACCCAATGCGAGGCAGTCGACAACTACATCGTCCAGCGGATCGTTCATGACGATGTGATGTTGCTACCGGCCTTCGATCCGGTAATCACGCCGAAAGACGAGGAGTGGAGCGACTTGCAGATGACCTTCTCGCACTCCTTCAAGAACGCGCCTTACGAATATCACAACGGCGGTTTATGGCCTTTGGTTACCGGGTTCTACGTTGCGAGTCTGGCGAAACGCGGGCGATTCGAGCTTGCCAGGCAGTTTTGTCAGGGGATCCACAGGGCAAATCGGATGGAGCAGCAGGGGC
>REEF01000509.1 GCA_007695205.1 Planctomycetaceae bacterium | reverse complement strand
GAGGGGCGAGGGGACATTGGACAGCTATCCTCATGGTTGCATAAAGAGTAGGACGGATTGCCAATCCGTCCTACGAGGGAACTTTATGCAACGTTGGGGCTATTTCTCGAACGAAGCCAAGGCGATCATGTGGGTCCATGATAACGCCGAGCAATGCGGCGGAGCGTCAGACTCGATCTTCGTCGCCGGTCATTCGGCAGGTGCGAATCTGGGCTCCTGGTCTGCACTGACAGCAGCTACCTCGAGGCGGAAGGTACCGGTGTGAGGTGTCCCTATTCAATGCCTCGCTCTTTTCGCCAATCGGTATTTCCGTGGCCGACCCATTTTTTCCGCTTCGGATCCCATCGGGCATCCCTCCAACGGACGCGGAGAATGGCAGGGCTGACCACGGTTGCGGAAACTTCAAACACTGCGCTTTGACCGTCCGCAAAGATGACATCAACATCGCCGGCAAGGCGTGCGCCTGCTCGCTGCCAGGTCGCGTGCAAACTTCGCACTTGCTTACCGGTCGACAACGCCATGCCGGCTCCGGGAATCCCCTCGATTCGCACTCGGCTACCCTCCACGGTGAACCGGAACCTGTTGTGCGTGTTCTCGGGCACCCACACGCCGGTCAGGTCGGTGGTTTCAGGATCGTCCTGCAATGCGTCGATCCGCTTGGCAAGGTTCTCAATCTCCTGGTTCGCGGGGTCTAACGTCATCGCCTTGTCAAGCCACCGCTGCGTCTCGGAGTACCTCCTTTCCACCTTCGCCCGCTGCGCAGTGGCGATCCAGTCCTGCATCAGCGCCGCCCTGGCCCTGTGGGCCAGCGATCCGACCTCTTCGTCCTGTGGGTTTGCCTCCGATGCCTTGCTCAGCAGCTCCAATGCCTGTTCGTATCGCCCCTGTTCCAGCGCCGCGGCACCGGCCCGCTTTAAGTCGGCGAACTGGATCAAGCCGTCGAGTTTATCCAGGATTTCTCGGGCCGTAGCGTTGGCGGGCTCCATGCGGAGCACTTCAGTGAGGATCGTCTGCGCATCGGCGTAGCGGTGTTGCGAAGCCAACCGCCGCGACAAGGTAACCTTGTCTTCGATCAGCCCGCTCAGGGTTTCCCGCGCGAGGCTATTGGTTCCGTCGTTGCGTGCCATCTGTACGGCCTGACGTAACAGGGACAGCGCCGCATCATAGTCGCTGTTATCGATGGCGGCCCCGGCCTTCTCCTTGAATGACGCAAGTTGAATCAGACGGTCGATGCGTCTGAGAAGTTCCGAGGCTTCGAGGTTGCCGGGATCCAGTTTTTCCACTTCGGCGATGAGCAGCCGGGCGCCCGCGTACTCGCCCTCGGAAACCATCGGCTCAGCCTCGGAAAGTTTCTCGCGTACGATTTCTGTCGTCGCATCTTCCAGCCGGCGCTGGATGTCGGCGTCGTCTGGTTTGATATTCAGCGCTTCGTTCAGCCGCGCGACCGCGGCGGGGAAATCGCGTTTCCCGACCGCTTCCAGGGCCTTATCACGCAAACCGGTAAACTGCTTCTCCCGTTCCAACCACTCCGGCAGTGCGGCGAGGTCCGGCAGGCCGATTTGTTCAAGGGTTTCGCCCAGGGCGGCGCTGCGGTCAAGCGCGTCGGACGTGCCCGTGGGGATGCTGTCCATCAGTTCGGCCAGGTCGTGCCGAGCCCGGTCACGCCAGCGGGGGCGAGCGTGGAACAGCCTGCGGAGTCGTTCGGCCGCTTCGTCCAGCGCGTCGGACGCCGCCGGCTTGGCTTCGGATGCGGCATATTGCCGGAGTCTTGCGGAGGCGAGCAGGTACTCCGCTTCCCTGCGGTGGAACCGGGTTGATTCCAGCGATGTTGTCAAGGTGGCCGCGGCCTGATGGTACCGGCCCTCCTCGACGAATTCCCAAGCGTCGGCCAACATGGCCGCTTCGCTACGATATAAAGAGACGGCGACCGCGCCGAGTCCGGCACAAAGGCCGATTAACGCACCACCCAGGGCATATACCACCACTCGGCGTCGCGCGCCCGCCCGCGCGCGATTGAACGCCGACGCAAACGGCTCCAGTTGCTCCAGCGGCAGCCAGCCCGAAAGCCCCTCGCGCCAGCACAGAGTATTCGCGGCGATCCGACCGGCGCCGACAGAGGCAATAAGTTCTTCTGCTGGGAAAGGGCCGACGGGCTGCCCACCGTCGCCGGCCAGGTACCATGCCGCCACATCAGTATTCATGCGGGAGTTCTCCTTCCGCTGTGCTCAGCCCCGATCGTGCCCCACCATGCGGATCGCCCGGATCGCTCCCGCGGAACACGTCGCGTTCTGCCCGATTTGAAGTGTGAAACGATAATCGCGAAACAACGGCGCTCCTTCCGGCTGGGTGACAGTGATGACGGCGGAAGAGTTTGGACCCATCGCGATCGATCCGCCGGCCGGATAGGATACCGGACCTTCCACAAAGACGGGATCGCCTTTACTGATTGACAAAGCGTCCGTCTCGTCCAAATGCACGCTTAGGGTGATGCGGATCGAGCATATTTGTTGCTGCACCAAGTCCGCCAGTTCTTCTGGGACGGTCATCTCGATCTGCCACATGTCGCCGCGCGGCCGGCTGAAGAACGACGGCACCCGGTTGATGTCTTCCACCAATCCCGTAAACGTAATCGGGCCGCACGAATCAAGGTCTTCTCGAAGCTGTCGAACGGCGTCGGCGTGCGCAGCCTCACGCTGAACTACGGTATGCTGTGGCCCGAATGCGTCCTGACGGCGTGCTGCGAAATCGCGAATGATAACGGCCAGCGGGGCTTCCTCGTTCCTTGTGGCCGCTCTACCGTCCCTGTCCGGTGCGTTGCCAGCCTGTTTCCCTCGCATCAGCGCGGCGCCGAGCAGGACCATCAGAAATACCATGACTGCGGTTGTACAACCGGCAATGACGGGCAGGTGGCGGCTCAGCATCGCGCCCGAGACACGCCCGGCGGACGGCAGGCCTCTCGGCATCACAGCCGGTCCGCCCTGGTGCGGCGCGCCGCGGGAGCCGCTGCCCTGCGTGGACCCGCTAAGCGCGGCGGCAAACGGTTCCACCTCCCCAAGCGGCAACCATTGCGGTAACCCCTCGCGCCAACAAATGGTCTCCGGGGTCACCCGCCCCGCCCGCAACAACTGAAAAAGCTGTTCGGCTGAATACGGCCCGGCGGGCTGGTCACCCTCGCCGCGAACGTACCATGCAGAAGGTTGAGTGCTCATGGAAAGCTCCCATTCTGGCTATTTATATCTTATCTTGATCGAGCCATCCACCACCCAAACATGCTATTATTGAGCCGATCGAGATACAACAGCCGTTTCGACTTGCTTAGTTGCCCGGTCCTGCTGGTGGTTGCAGCACTTTGTTACGTTCCATTTGAACATGTACGTTCTGAAAAAAGGCATCGAAGTGACCTTCCGAAATGCCCAAATCACCAGGACTGTAACGGATGGGCACCGAGTTGTTCCCGTTACTGTGCACGTCGTAGCCAACGATTCGCGTCGCCAGCAATAACACAAGTGTACCTGCCCCCAACAATGCCCATATGAACCACTGCACGATCCCTTGTGAGACGATGGCTGCACCCAAAGATTCCAGTGACTCAGTCCTGCCCAGAACCCCTTCGACGAGGCCCGCGGAAGTGACCGAAATCATACTCCCGACTAGAATCGCCAGAGCAAACCAGAGCCAGTTGGGCCGGTACCGTTTTTCGAAAGAATCGATGTTGCCCAGTGGTAACGCCACATTGCGATTGCGCGACAGTCGAAAGAAGTAGTAGAATAGCAATAGCAGGGGCAAAGGATAGAATGCGACCAGTAGTAACAGCCAATAGGCCGGCGAAAACACCCGTGTTGTAGTGTAGAGGAGCCGATGGGTTGTGAGCGTAACCCTCGTAGTACCCGACTTCACAATAAACAATCGCCGGTGTTGGATCTTCAACTCGTCCAGCGGTTTCTCGCCGGGCAGCAAAGTGAACACGTGCTCTCTTTCCTTCCCGAAGAACATGTCACTTATGTTGAAACGTTGACCAGCGGTCTCCCATCGCCGAGGTCCTGCCCCACGTCCAGCCCCGGACGTGTCAGTTATGTTCAAAGGCGCAGGTGCGTCGTATGCCCCTTCGGAAAGTCTGGTCCGACGTGTTATTCCGGCCGCAAGATTAGCGTCTTGATCGCTTGGCGGGATGGGTGGCATTCCGGGCGGAAGATGAGGTGGCGCATCGGGCATGGCCCCGGCGTCTTGGTTCGGCGCGCCCGGTGGGAGTGGCTGCCTTGTTTCCTGTGTGGGGGTTGCAACCTGGATAGGCTTATTGCAGCCCGGACATGGTACCGTCTTGCCAAACGCCGCCTCGGTCACTCGTAACTTCCTCTGGCAATGAGGACATTTGATGGCAAATGACATTAGGTTTCTCCTGAAGTCAGTCCTTCAAAGACCGCCGAGGAAACCGGACGAGGCGAAACCCACCATCCCATGAACGCCAAACTGACTCACGGTAAAGCGACCCCATGCAGTGCAGTCGCGGACGGCTGCGAAGTGGGGTTTCTCGGGGTCCAGTTTACGCCTCTGTAGTTTACACAGTTCGCCAGAGGAGTGCAAGCACCTGTCGGACGCTCCTGATTCGGGGGGGGTGAGTGGGAAAGCGGCAATCAAAAGAGGAGTGGATCTTGAATTGGATGGTGGTTTCACGGCAATGGAGGTGGGTTGCGACCGAATGTTTGGCGAAGGCGGAACTGGCGGGCCAGAATTCTGAGCAACGCAAGCAACCGACCGGAAAAGAGTTGGATATAATGAGGGTTCGACGTTAAGTGATGGGTGGGGTTTTGCAGTCCTATCGAATCACTTTTACTTGATCCTCCGTTCGCGCTCGGATGTGATAGCGAATTGAGATGATTGCGACGGCGTGCGTTGTGGAATTTCGGTACGTTCCATGCCGCGATCATCGTTGGGGAAGGGAAGTGCGAATGGCCCGATGGATTTCGCGGTACGGGACAAGCTGCCGTGGATGGCTTCGAGCGAAGAAACCGTTTGAAACCCCGCCGTGGGGGCGTTTGTTGCGACGAACACGCGAAAACGCTGTGATCTGGGCGCGCACCCGGCTGTTAACCGCTGCTCCGTCCCGCAAACGTCCGATGTCGGTGGCAAAGAGAGTACGATCCGACCACAGCAAGTAGTCTGGGATGTCTGACTAGCACATCTCTCCAAGCATTGATTTGGGTCCAGTATTCCACTGGCTCAGCCAGCCATGGACCGCGATTGCCAAACGGGCCATTGGGATCAGCGATGTGAATCGAAGCACACACCATCTGCATTTCTTCCATCTTCTGGAATTTGGACTCATGAGCCGGATCGTCGACATAACGATGGCCCTCTTGGTCAGACTCCAATCTTCGGTGCCAGGGGCCTGACCAAATCTTGTAACCCACGTAGCCCTTCTCCAACCATTGGGGAAGTTCCTCCGGATCGAACGCAAGACCGGTGTGCGGTTGGTAGCCGGTCTCACCAAGGAATTCCGGGCTGGGTGCTTAGTAACGCACCACCGCTCGCAGCAGCACCGCATCCGGTGGTTTGTAGCTGGGGGTACCGGAGCGGTATTCCAGATGCCGTTGGAACACATAACCGATCTCGACGAATCGCTCGATTCCCAGTCCTAGATTCTGAATTCCCAGTAGCAATTGGAGATCACGGTACGTGAACACATCGCCCTCGCCCCAACTGCGTTGAATGTCCCAGGTTCCGCCCCCCATCTGTGCCGCGACGTAGACCCAGCGACCGCTTTGGAATCGACGACCGATCAGCGGACGAGGAAAGACGGCCTCCAGCCGCCAGTGTTCCTGCGGAGTCCACACGGCCCCGAACACGGGCAACAGGAGAAAGTCATCGCGGTCCAAAAAATCGACGCCCAGAACCCACTGCCACCATGGAGTTGCTTCACGATACAGCACCAGGTGCGAGGGAAAACGCAGGCCCTCCTTCGCACTGCCTTCAAAATCGCTGAACCAGCCTACGCGAAACATCACATCAAAAGTCCAGGATTCGCCGATGGTCCCGCGGTAGGGCAGCCCCAATGTCAGATCGTAGACTCGCGGCGGTAAATCCGTCTGGACGGGACCGCTGATGAAATGGACGGCACCGCCCAGGTCGAGTCCCCCCGAGCCGAGACGAGTCCCTGAACCGCTGAGGAACTGGAGACTAAACATCCCCAGTTCGTCTCCCTTCCCGATAATCCATTGACTCTGGGCTGCGTAGCCGGCGCCGCGATAATGGTAAACCTTGAATGGATCATATCGAGGTGGTTGATTGTTCTGAAGTTCATGGATATCTACCCCAACGGCGTCATCCCAGTTGACTTCGTACATGGGTACGGAGGCTGCCTGGGGTCGAGGCTCGTGCCACATGTCTGGCGGGAACGATGCCTCCCAATATTCATTGGACAAGAAGAGACTGTCATTCTCGATCGTCGTGGTCGTCTCGCCTGCAGGTGCGACCAGCCCTGGCACCAGGCACAGGATCATCACGGTTAGACGTGGGTTTTGCAAGCGTGGAACGTTTGCTTGACGCATCGCGACTGTCCGTAAAGGCCGAGAAATGGGTTGGGGAGTATCGCAGGTCCGGGACGGTTCGCCTAGTTCGATTTTTTGTACGGGGTACATGACGCAGAACAATCACGCATCCCTTCCTCGTTGCCCGCGAACCTGTTGCCAGTGTGTCCCGAGCGCCGAGCGGGGCCAAGTGGGTCCCGAGCGCCGAGCGGGACCAGGTGGGTCCCGAGCGCCGAGCGGGACCA
>REEF01000945.1 GCA_007695205.1 Planctomycetaceae bacterium | reverse complement strand
TGTCGCTCTTTCACGGCTACGAGAAGCCTTTGTATGGCACGCTGGCCGCGATCGAGATCGGTCTTGATGCGATCCGCCAGCAGTGCCCGCTATTTGACGGCTGGGTCGCTCGCCTCGAATCCTTGACAAACGCTACGGACGGTGGAGAACATCACTCGTCCAGCAAGTGGGGACAGAAATAAGCCGCCAAAGGCAAGGAGAAGAACGATGCTCAAGAACCTGAAGATGAACAACGTCGGCCCCGCGCCGGTCATGGAGTTGGAGTTCGGCGATCGGCTGAATCTGCTGACGGGCGACAACGGCCTGGGCAAGAGCTTCCTGCTGGACATCGCCTGGTGGGCGCTGACCCGGAAATGGCCTGCGCAGGTCAACGGAAAGTTGACGGCGGGCAAGAAAGCACTGCCTTCGGGGCCGGGCGAGGCATCCATCGCTTTTTCGGTAGGAACGGCAACGGGCGACCAGTACGTCAGCCGCTTTGACCGGCTGGATCAAGCCTGGACGGGCCGGCCCGGCAGACCGGCCAATCCGGGGCTGGTCCTGTATGCGATGGCCGATGGCAGTTTTGCCGTCTGGGATCCGGCCCGCAACTACTGGCGGACGGGGAAAGACGGGGATGTGCAGGAGCGGCTTCCCGCTTACGTGTTTAGTCCCGGCGAGGTATGGAATGGTCTCCACAGCCGCGACCATCGTCCATTGTGCAATGGTTTGGTGATGGACTGGTCTGGCTGGCAGAAAGAGAACGGCCAGACTTTCAAGTATTTGTGCGGTGCCCTGCGAGTTCTGTCGCCAAGCGAATCGAAACCGATTATTCCGGGCGAACTGACGCGCATCAGCCTGGACGACGCAAGAGATATTCCAACGCTCAGAATGCCCTACGGTCAGGATGTCCCGGTTCTTCACGCTTCCGCGGGAATGCGTCGGATTATCGCGCTGGCTTACGTCCTGACGTGGACGTGGGACGAACATCTCAAGGCCAGCCGATTGCTCGATGCACCACCAACGGACCAGGTGATCTTTCTGATCGATGAAATCGAGTCGCATCTTCATCCGCGTTGGCAGCGACGCATTATCCGGTCGGTGTTGAATGTGATGAACGCTTTGCGCGAATCAGCCAGTGTCCAATTGATTGGCACCACTCACTCGCCATTGGTCTTGGCCTCCGTGGAACCATTGTTCGACGAACACACCGACGCGTGGTTTGACCTGGACCTGGAGCCGCACGATAACGGAGCTCCGTGGGTCATGTTGAGGAAACGTCCCTTTGTCCGACGCGGTGACGCGGCCATGTGGCTGACAAGCGATGCCTTTGACCTGGGAAGCGCAAGGTCGTTGGAAGCCGAGAACGTGTTAAACGAAGCTACATCAGCACTGACCGATGAAGATTTCGACACCGAGCGAGCAAGGCAACTTGATGTCCAACTGCGCGCCGTGCTCTCCGATACAGACCCGTTCTGGATGCGATGGCGATATGTTTCCGAGAAGAAAGGGTGGCTGCCATGATCCCCGTTCAGGAGAAGCCAGCGCCCGATCGCTTTGACCAAGCCGTCCGCCAGAAGGGCCTGGCGTTCCTCCGTCGGATGGAAGTGGCCATGGATCAGCCTTTGCCCGACCAGATCCAGCTCGAACCCTACTGGCGGGCGTGTCTGGACGATCTGCACGAGGCTTACGGAGGAATCTGCGCCTACCTGTGCGTCTACATTGAACGGATCGTGGGCGGTGTTTCCGTAGATCACTTCGTCGCCAAGTCGAAGAAGGCTAGTCTGGCTTACGAATGGAGCAACTATCGGCTGGCATGCATGACCATGAACTGCCGGAAACGCGACTACGAGGATGCCCTCGATCCCTTCACGATCCTCGACGGCTGGTTTCAGCTCGAATTGGTGACAGGCAGGATCTACGCAAACCCGGAAGCGCCGCCGGACGTTCGCAAACAGGTGGTCGCCACGATTGACAGGTTAGGACTGGACGACTTGCCCTGCCGCGAAATGCGGTCTCGGCATTTCCAGGAGTACTGCGAAGGTTTTTTCTCCGCCGATTTCCTAAGAAGACGATCTCCGTTTGTCTGGTACGAAGCTCGGAGGCAGGGCTTGCTATGAAGATCATCGAACGCTTAATCAAAGCGATCCGCAGTGCGGCGGTCCACAATCCGGACGTCCAGGCGGCGCCTGCGTGCATCCTGTGGCCCGACGGCGATCGGCAATGGGAACCGGTGGTGCCGCGCTTGCAGAACGAGATGCCGGAACTGCTGCAATTGGGGGATTATTCGCCCGAGAAACGAATCGGCCCCGCGATCTGGCTGCGCTGTGCGATTGCGAGGCTGGCGGGAGGGAATCCGACCGAGCCGTCCGATCCCCCTGCACCGGTCATCTACCTGCCTGGTGTCAGCCGACAAGATCTGCGGGCGGTCGAATCGTGCCCGGATCGGCTCAAGCCGTTGGCCGAACTTCAGTATCGGGGCGTGATCTGGTCACAAGTGAATGCCAAGGACTGGACCATCCTGGCGTTCTTGAAATCCAACCAAGGCGGTCTGGGATTAGATGTCGCTCAGGACAAGGATGCCAAGCATGCGATGCAACTGGCCCTGTACGTCCTGCTGGACGAAGAGCTGGACCGGCTGGCGGGAAGACACCTGGACAAAGACTATTTCAACACGCTACTGTCGGGCGGCGATCCTGTGCGGGATCTGTTGCAGTGGCTGGACCAGGGCGAAGCCTTCAAGGCAGCCCGCGACGAAAACGCCTGGCTCGGGTTCGTCGAGGTGTGCAAGTCGCAACTGGGTTTCGATCCGGATCAGGACGGACCGCTCAAGGGCGCGGAGTGCCTGGCCGAACGCAAAGGCCCGTGGCAGGCGGTCTGGGACCGGTTCTGCGAAGCCCCCCAACGCTACGTGGTGGTGCCGTCGCTGATCGACCGGACGCAGATGCCCCGCGACCTGTTCACGGACCGGAGCGGCTGGCCTAAATGGAATCAGACGGAAGAAGCCAACTTGCGGCACCAGTTACAGCAAACGGCTGAGCTGCCGGCGCACGAGGCGCGAGACTTGCTGGTGACGACCGAACAGCAGCATGGACCCCGTCGCGGTTGCGTCTGGGCACAATTAGGACAGGCGCCGCTGGCCCACTCGCTCGAGCATCTGGCCGAACTGGCGAAGGTAACCAGTCAGAGCCTGGCCGCTGGACAACCCAAGGACATGGCGTCCGCCTATCAGGCCGGCGCATGGCGAGCGGACGCGGCGGTCGTCGCCGCCTTGGCCGCCGTGCAGAAACCGGAAGACGTCAAGGCTGTCCAAGCGGCGATCTGCACCGTCTATCTGCCGTGGTGCGACGAGGCAGCGCGTCATTTGCAATCGCGTGTGGCCACTGGGGGGTATCCGGGCGTGGAACCAACCAAACGTCCTTCGAAAACCAACTGGGATGGAACCTGCATCCTGTTCGTCGACGGACTGCGGTACGATCTGGCCAAGTCGCTGGAAGCGATGCTCGCGGAATCAGGCTGCTCGGTGGAACCGCAAACGGGCTGGGCAGCGTTGCCGAGCGTTACCGCCACGGGGAAACCGGCCGTTTCCCCGGTCCGGCATTTGATCGCTGGGCAAGACATCAACGTAGACTTCGAACCCACGGTTGCTGAGACCGGCCAGTCGCTCAGAGGCGGTTACCATCTGACCAAGTTGCTGGGCGTCGAAGGTTGGCAAACCCTAGGTGCTACCGAATCGGGCGATCCAAGCGGTAAAGCCTGGACCGAGTTTGGCGAAATCGATGGGCTGGGCCATAAGCGAGGCTGGCAACTGGTCCGACACCTGGACCGGCTGCTGGTCGAGGTTCGAGATCGGGTGCTGCAACTGCTGCAGGCTGGTTGGAAGTCCATCCGGATCGTCAGCGACCACGGCTGGCTGCTGCCGCCGAAGGGACTGCCCAAGACCAAGTTGCCCGCTGCGCTGTCGGAGAACACTTGGGGCAGATGTGCGGTGATCAAGCCCGGTGCGTCGACGAAGGAGACGATGTTCCCGTGGCACTGGAACCCGAATCAACACTTCGCTTTGGCATCGGGCGTCCATTGTTACCGGGCTGGCATCGAGTACACGCACGGAGGGATCAGTTTGCAGGAATGTCTGCTGCTGAGTCTGACTGTCGGCAGTGCCGGTTCCAACGCTGCAACCAGTGGTGTGACGATCCAGGAGGTCACCTGGCAGGGTCTGCGGTGCAAAGTGGCGATCGCAGGCGATCCGACCGGTCTGCGGCTGGATCTACGTACCCACGCGGGCAACCCGACGACTAGCATCGCGCGGCGCGTGCGGCCACTGAAACAGGACGGCTTGACTTCGGTGGTAGTTGCCGACGAGGATCTGACAGGGCACGAAGCGACAATCGTGATTCTGGCTTCGGATGATTCCCTGGTTGCACAACAGGAGACTGTAGTGGGTGGAGGCGACGAATGATCAAACTGGACACAATCGACCGGCTGGCCGCCGCAACGCTCGATGGATACCTGGTCCGCAAGGATCTGGTCCGGACCTTCAGCCGCCAGTTCCCAGTGCCGACCTACGTGGTGGAATTCTTGCTGGGCCGTTACTGCGCCAGCACCGATCCGGAAGAGATCGATGAAGGCATCGAGATCGTCCAGCGGCAATTGGCGGATCGCACGGTCAAGGCCGGCGAGGAAGAGCTATTCAAATCGCGGGCGAAAGAAAAAGGCGACGTGAAGATCATCGATCTGCTGAGCGCCCGCTTGGACGCCAAGACCGATTCGTATCTGGCCACGCTGCCTAGCCTGCAGTTAAACGACGCCCGCATCGGCTCGGACATGGTTCGCCAGCACGAACGCATGTTGACCGGCGGCTTCTATGCCGAGATCAACTTGGCTTACGACGGGGCCATCGCCCAGGAGAAGAACGGCCGCCCGTTCGGTATCGAAGGTCTGCGGGAGATCCAACTATCCAAACGCGACGTGTTGGATGATCTGGCTGGGGCAAGGGCGCAGTTCAGCACCGACGACTGGAAGACGCTGCTGTTGCGGAGCATCGGCATCGAGTCGGCCGGGCTGTGCGACCGGGCCAAGGATGCCTTTCTGTTGCGGATGGTCCCGTTCGTCGAACGCAACTACAACATGGTCGAACTGGGACCGCGAGGTACGGGCAAGAGCCATCTGTTCCAGCAGATTTCGCCCTACGCGCACCTGATCTCGGGCGGCAAGGCCACGGTGGCCCGCATGTTCGTCAACAACGCCACCGGCCAACGCGGCCTGGTCTGCCAGTACGACGTGGTCTGTTTCGACGAGGTGTCGGGCATCTCGTTCGATCAGAAGGACGGCGTCAACATCATGAAGGGCTACATGGAATCGGGCGAATTCAGCCGGGGCAAAGAGAGCATCCGCGCCGACGGCTCGATCGTGCTGGTCGGCAATTTCGAAGTCGACGTCGAACACCAGCAGCGGATCGGCCATCTGCTCGGTCCCATGCCGCCCGAGATGCGTGACGATACGGCTTTCATGGACCGTATCCACGGGTATCTGCCCGGCTGGGACGTGCCCAAGGTCAGCAAAGAACTGCTGACCGACCATTTCGGCTTGGTCAGCGATTTTCTGTCGGAATGCTGGAGCCAATTGCGCAACCAGAGTCGCGTGGCTTCGTTGCAGGGTCGTGTGCATTTTGGCGGCGCGCTCAGCGGTCGCGATACGAACGCCGTCAACAAAACGGTCAGCGGCCTGCTCAAGCTGTTGTACCCTAGCAGTGCGGCGGCCGTGCCGGATGCGGACCTGGAATGGGCCGTTCGCTTGGCGCTGGAATCCCGGCGGCGCGTCAAGGAGCAACAGAAGCGGATCGGCGCGGCCGAGTTTCGCAACACGCATTTCAGCTACGTCATGGGCAGCGATGGAGTCGAACGGTTCGTGTCCACGCCGGAGTTGCAAAGCGAAGGCGGCATCGGCAGCGATCCGTTGGAACCGGGCCAGGTCTGGACGATTTCGCCCGGCGGCCAGGACGAGCATCCGGGTCTGTACCGCATCGAAGTGAACGAAGGCCCCGGATCAGGCGTGCGGATCTTGAACAAGCCGGTCCCCACCGCATTCCGCGAGTCGGTGGCTTACGCCGAACAGAACCTGTACGCCCGCGCGGCCCAACTGGTCGGCGATAAAGACCCACGGCAGCACGAATTCAGCGTGCAGCTCCGGGCCTTCGACGCATCGAAATCCGGCGCCAAGCTGGGAGTCGCCATCCTGGTCGCCATGTGTACCGCCTTGCTCAAGAAGACCACCCGCGGCGGCCTGATCATCATCGGCGAGATCAACCTGGGCGGTTCCATCGAGCCCATCCACAACGCCGTCACCGTCGCCGAAATGGCCGTGGAAAAAGGGCGCCACCGCCCTACTGATGCCCGTCGCCTGTCGCCGCCAGTTGTTCGACCTGTCCGACGACATGGCCACAAAAGTCGACATCCAGTTCTTCACCGACGGTCGCGAAGCTTTGCTGAAGGCGATTCAGGAATGATCGATATGTCAAACAACCTGCACTCTGACCAGACCCGTACGGCCGTGAAACACTGCACGGCCCTGATGGGGAAGCTGATACCGACTCTGCTGTTGGTTTGGATCGACCACGGTGCTGACGAGGACTGGGGGATCATGTGCTATCCGCCAGTCGATGCCGCGGCCGGGAGTCTACGTTAGCGAGGCCAGCCTGTGAATAACCGCGAACCCTGGAGAAACCGCCCATGCCCAAACGACAACGACGCATCGTCCCGAGACAACCGAACGTCGGGGCCATCCTGCCGGTCGTCCA
>REEF01000198.1 GCA_007695205.1 Planctomycetaceae bacterium | reverse complement strand
GACCAACGTCGAATTGGACTACGAGACCAAGAACGAGTACCACATTCGCATCATCAGCACCGACAGTGGGGGCCTGAGCGTTGAAGAGATGTTGCTGATCGTTGTATTGAATGTCAACGAGGCACCGGTTAACCATCTACCCGAAACGCCCCAGTTTACCGGCATGGGTCAACCGTTGGTGTTTTCGGCGGCGACTGGGAACGCGATCACGGTCACCGATGTGGATGCGGGAGACGATCCGGTGAACATCCAGTTGACCGCAGAAAACGGGGAACTGGACCGGACCGAATTTACCGGCAGCCTGGATGATTTGAACGCTTGGTTGGACGAGCTGATCTTCACGCCAGAGACGGACTTCATCGGAGATGCCTACATCGACATTCTGACAGACGATCAGGGCCACAACGGGCTTGGTGGACCTCAGACGGCCAGTGACCGCATCGTGATCACGGTCGAATAGATCCGTCTTGCAGCGATCCTTGTGATTTCGTAGACTACAGATGCCGGTCGTAGTGGTTGAGCATTTGCAACCTGACCAGATGGCATAAACGGCGAGAATACCAATCACCCGTACAAGGAGTCCCTGGCTGAATTGACTGCAATCGTTTTGGAGTACGGACGATTGATGAGAGTACGCCTTTGCAAAAGGGGGCTCCGGCGAGGATTCGGCCGGATCAGCTAACACTCGAAATCCTCGGGGGAGAAGAAAACACTATGCAGATTCACGGTGTCAATCACCTTCATGGCGCGCAATCGATCCAAGGTCCGCATCGGATGAGGGCAGTGGAAGCGACGGCGCCCACAGATACTTGGTTGGGCGTGGACCAGGTCGACCTGTCGCCGGAAGCCGAGATGGTCGGCCGAGTTCACGATCTGCCTGATATCCGAGCGGACCGGGTGGCACAGATCCGGGCCGAGATCGCTTCGGGGGTTTATGAATCGGCTGACAAACTGGATGTAGCGGTCGGCCGATTATTGGACGAAATGTCTTACTGAAATGGCCGAGAAGTTTTCCCTTGGTTCGGTGCAGGTCGCCCTCTCGCCACGTGAGCGTTTCGAGGAGTATCTCCAAAGCCGCGGGATGCGCAACACCGAACAGCGGCGAGTTCTGGTGGATCATATCTTCAGCCACCACGAGCATTTCGACGCGGACCAATTGATCGCTCAACTGCCGCCGAAAGGCTCGAAAGGCTATGTGAGCCGTCCCACGGTGTATCGCACGTTGGCCGAATTCGTCGATGCCGGTCTGTTGCGAAAATTCGAACTGAACGGCCGATCGGTCTACGAGCACGATTACGGCTACCCGCAACACGATCACTTGTACTGCAATCAATGCCATAAGCTGCTTGAATTTCAGAGCGACGAACTGATCGATCTACGAAATCGTGTGGCGTTGGAACAGCAGTTTCGCGTGACGGGCCATCGTTTGATCGTCTACGGAACGTGCCAAGAATGCACCGCCTCGCGCCGTCGCCTCAAACGCCGAGTTGACCAGATTTGAATCGAACTCGACGTCTTGCCGCTCCCTCCAGCCCCCCCCAACGTTGCATTAAGTTCCCTCGTGGGACGGATTGCCAATCCGTCCTACTTTTTATGCAACCATGGGGTGGCGTGTTCCGTTGCGTCCCCGGTCCTCAGGCCAGTGCCTCAAAGGTGCGTCCAACCAGCGGATTGTCAGCTCGGCTGTCGCCCAGCAGCATGTAGACCGTCGAGGCCAAGTGAGCGGGCCGCCAGGCGGGCGAGATGCTGGCGTAATCTTCTAACACGGCCGAGCTGTACTTGAAGTCGTGCGAGGTGCGCGACTTCAACGCCACCAGTTCACGTGCCTTGCGGACGAACTCCAAAGCCATCGGGTTGTCCTGGGCATAGGCCAACGTCCGCCGCGCGGCAGACGATGCATCACGGCCCACATCGGCAAAAATGGCTTCGACCTGATCTGCGGGAGACTCCTCCGTCTCGGCAGCTTGCAACTGGTCGATGCGGACGTCCTGCACGCGACCACGACCGTGCATCGACTGGCGGAACATCGGCAAAAACGCCAGGTTCTGCAGCAACAGCAGACGACGATTACGGTCGTCCGCCGAGGCGGTGTACAGGTAGTGCAGGGCGTTGGTCGTGGTCGATGCATGCAAGGCGACGATGGCAGGCTGACGCATCAGCAACTCGCCCGCACCCACGAAAACGGCATCCCACAAAGATTGAGGAGAAACGCCTTCGTTCAACATCTTGACCGCCAAGCGGCAAACCTCGCTGGACGAATCGTCGCGCAGCGCGCTCAATAACTCCACCGTCGCCTGATCATCCAATCGACCCTCGGGCCAGTCCGCTCGAATCTTGGTCACCAGTTCCTGGTTCTCTCGCCACGGACGATCGGCTTCGTAATCGTTCTCGGACGGGTTGCCCTCGCCCGTGTGGTTCAACAACGCATAAGCCAACGACCGCAAGACGGGCTCGGCAAACCGCCAACCCGAACATTGCAAGGTCCGCCAGGCATTGGACACAAAAATCGCCTTGTGGCCGATGGACCGGTAATCGCGTCCGGCATATCGAGCAAAATGATCGAAGACCGATTGAGCGCCGGAGTGGCGAGCCAGCGAGGCGACCGCCACGTCCGCCTGGGCCTCGTCCCAGCGGTCCATGGCTTCGATGAACGATTGCGAAGCCCGTTCGGCGGGCGGTACGGCAGCTTCGTCCACCGGTGCCATGGTCCAATCGCCTTCGCGCGCGTCCTGGGCCTGCGTGGCCTTGAAATAATCCAAGGCCCAGAAAATCGGTAGCCAGCGGTGCTGGTCGGCGCCACCCATACTGGCTTGATGAGCCGAATAGACGACCAACACGCTGTGGAATTTGAATCCTACGCTGGGTCGCGGTTCCACGTTGCGGACACCGGCCAACTGCAGCGCCGTGAGGATCTGCTGGTAGCTCAGCCCATCTCTGACCCGAGCGGCCACCTGCTCTAGCAAACGTTCGCGCGGTGTATCTTCCAACAATTTCACGAGCGGTTCGACATCGTCTTGTAGCGGAACAATACCGCCCTGCACCGAAGGTTGCGCCCCCATGGCTGAGGCGACTCCCAGGGAACCTGGCAAACGGGTCATTCCTGCCAGCGCTGCGGCGCTGGCAGAGGACTGAACGAAATGACGTCGATTCAATGGAGAAGACATGCGTGGACTCCTTGGATGGTTTTCGAGCGTTCGGATCGAATGGTTGTCAGGGCCCGCGCCGCACCCTACCCCTTACCGTTTACTGTAGAGGCTGAGCGCCGTTCTCGCAACCATAATCCATAGAAACGCCAACCATCCAGGGGTGGTCGCCCAGCCGAAAATGCTGTTCCTTCTCTCCCGCGCATCGGGGCGATGACCTCAGTCCAGCCGCCCTTCGGCTTTGAGCAATTCGGCGATCAGCACCGCACCGCCCGCCGCGCCACGCACCGTATTGTGACTGAGAGCGATGAACTTGTAGTCGAACACCACATCCTCGCGCAGACGACCAACCGCGACGGCCATGCCGTCGCCCAGATCGCGATCCAGCTTGGTTTGCGGCCGATTGTCCTGGTCGAAATACTGCAGCATGGGTTGGGGAGCCGAGGGCAATTGCAGCGACTGCGGTTTGCCTGCGAACGCCGCCCAACGCTCGAGGATCAGATCCCGCGAGGGCTTCTTCTCAAAGCTAACCGATACAGCAGCCATGTGCCCGTCCGAGACCGGTACGCGGATGCATTGAGCCGACAGGACCGGACCGCTGGCAGAAACGATTTCGTCGTTCTCGATCCGGCCCCAGATCTTCAACGGCTCACGCTCGCTCTTCTCCTCTTCGCCGCCGATGTACGGGATGATGTTATCGACCATCTCGGGCCACGTCGCCATGGTCTTGCCGGCACCGGAGACCGCCTGGTAGGTGCAGACCACAGCTCGCGTCGGTTGGTGATCGGCCAACGCGTGAAGTGCCGGGACGTACGGCTGGATCGAACAATTCGGCTTGACCACCACAAAGCCGCGCCGCGTTCCCAAGCGGCGACGCTGCGCGGAAAGGACATCCAGATGGTCGGGATTGATCTCCGGCATGATCATCGGGACGTCGGGCGTCCAGCGATGAGCCGAGTTGTTCGAGACCACGGGGCATTCGTGTCGCGCATAGTCGTCCTCCAAGTCACGAATCGCCTGCTTATCCATGTCCAAGGCACTGAATACGAACTCCACCTGGTCGCTGACCGCCTGGACCGCTTGCACGTCGGCCACAACCATCGAAGCCACCGCGGCCGGGATTTCTGACGGCATCGCCCAGCGACCTGCCACCGCCTGCTCGTAAGTCTTGCCCGCCGACCGAGGACTGGCAGCCACCGCCACCACCTCGAACCAAGGATGGTTACCCAGCAGATGGACAAAACGCTGGCCCACCATCCCCGTCGCGCCAAGAATACCCACACGCATCTTCGTCATTGTCTTCCACTCCCACCTGATCGATCCAAAAGCGGCCTGGCGGCCACCAACAAACGATGCGGAAAGAAACCCTCTCCGCCCCCATGCCAAATGCATCAGCCCGGCTCAACCGACCCGAATCGACTAAGCACCGTTCGAGAAATAACTGTCCGATGTCCCCTCGCCCCTCCGGGGAGAGGGCAGGGTGAGGGGGCCGAAAGTGCGTCAGTTATTTCTCGAACGGTGCTAAGCTCTGTCGGAAAAGGGGCTGACCCTGGCGGACGGCATTCTAATCATTTCTGGGCGGCGAGTCTATTGACCAGGTGAGGGTTCATGAATTCCGGAGCCGTGACGCCCATCGAAACGTAGATGCTCATGAAATGGTCGACCGACATGTCAATCGGCTTGACCTGCTGGACGGGCACAAACAGCAACCCACCTCCGAAGGGCACCGGGGCGGTCGGAATCACGACTACATGGTGATCTCGCCCTTCAATCTTGATGGGTGCGGGCGAGGGCATCAGGGCCAAGACGCCAGGGCCGTCGTAGCTGCCGAAATGACAGAATACCACACTCATCGCCTTCAAATCGCTCTCCGGCTGTTGGTCGAACATCTCGACCAACTGTTTCAGGCTGCTGTACAAGCTGCTGATGATCGGGACTCGCAAAAACAATTGGTCCACCATCTGATGAAATAGTCGCCTTGCACCCAGCTTGACCAGAATTCCCAATCCCAGCAGAGCTGCCAACACGACGATCCAACCGATCAGATAAGCCAGCATTCCCTGCGAGCCCAGCCGCAAACCAACCGACGCCAAAGCCCGACCGACCAGCGTGCCCGGACCCAAAAAATCCCTCAAAAACGTCGTCACCCAGACGACGATGGCCACGGTCAGAACCAGCGGCAAGATCGCCAGCAACCCTGCGACAAAGTAGGCGACCACGCCGCGCCAACCACTCTTGATAATCTTGATCATGCTGAGGCTCACTTCTAAAAAAGTCGCGATCCTTCGATCGCAGCGAACAGAAAACTAGAACGTGACGACGGCCGTTTCAGGCCCACGGAAGATCGACACGCAGCTCGCATCGTTCGGCAATCACACATCACCCCTCTTTCGAGATCCCACCCGCAGAGCGTATTCTAGTGATCGATGCGAATTGGTTCCACATCGATTCGGCGGACGGTCGACCGTTGCGCCGCCGCCCGCGTTAAGTAGGATGGCAGACTCTGAGGAGACGTTGGATGAATGGATACGAGCGAATCGCCGCTGTCCTGCAGGGACGTTGGCCGGATCGAGTGCCGGTGATGCTGCACAATTTCATGCTGGCGGCACGCCAAGCCGGTTACACGATGAACGAATATCGCTCCGATCCTCGGCGGATCGCCGAATCCTTCATCCGCACCGTCGAGATCTACGATGTCGATGGCGTCCTGATCGATGTGGATACCGCCACGCTGGCCGAGGCCGTGGGGGTCCCCGTGGATTTGCCCGAGGACGAACCGGCACGCTGCCACGCCGGATGCCTGCCCGACCTGGAAGCGGTCGACGACCTGTCGCCGCCCGACATCGGCCGTCATCGGCGAGTCCAGATTTGGTTGGAGGCGACGCGGATCGTGGCCGACCATTTCCAAGGTCAAATCTATCTGCGAGCCAACTGCGATCAGGCCCCCTTCTCGTTGGCCAGCATGATGCGCACCCCGGCTCAGTGGATGATGGATCTGCTGGATCCGAAGCATGGCGACCATGTGCTGCGGTTGCTGGAATACTGTACCCAAGCCAGTGGCCAGTTCATCCAGTTGATGTCAGAAACGGGCGCGCACATGGTCTCTAACGGCGATAGCCCGGCGGGACCGGAAATCATCTCGCCCGATTTCTACCGCCAGTTCGCTCAACCCTACGAGCGGCGACTGGTCGAACTGGCACACCGTTTGGGGATGCCTTACGTGCTGCACATCTGCGGCCGCACCGATGCGATCCTGGACGACATGCTGCAGACCGGCGCCGACGGCCTGGAACTAGACTATAAAACCGACGTGCGCCACGCCCACGACCGGATGAAGCATCGCGCCGTATTCCTCGGCAACCTGGACCCCAGCGGTCTGTTGACCCACGCAACGGTCGACCAGGTCCGCAGGCAGACCGCCCACTTGCTGGAAATCTTCGCAGATACCCCCCGTTTCATCCTGAACGCCGGCTGCGCCATCCCCCCCACCGCCCCCCCCGAAAACCTGCATGCCATGATCCAAACCACCCGCCACCCCTAAGACGACATATCCCGCCAAATCTTTCACCCATTCTCCCTGTTCGGCGCGGGTCTTTCCTGTTCGGCGCGGGTCTTTCCTGTTCGGCGCGGG
>REEF01000712.1 GCA_007695205.1 Planctomycetaceae bacterium | reverse complement strand
GTCACAACACGTTTCGTCTTGCAACCTGGTTGATACCCCAGGCAGATCCTCGGCATACCAACGGTCCAGCACCGCGTCCCAGCCCTCGCGATCGTGAACCTGAATAAAGGCTTGCCGCACGGACGCATACTGGGGGTGCAACGCGGCGTATTTGATACCGAACTTCCGCATCAGAGGTCCGCACCGTTCGGGACCGTAGAGACGTTCGGCCAATCGAAAATGTTCGCGAATCACGTCGCGTTGCTGGTGTACCGTCGGTGGATCCGGGACCGGCTGCCCCTGGAATAACGCCCGTGTCTGCTGGAAGATCCAGGGATTGCCGATCGCGCCCCGCGCGACCGTCACGCCGTCTACCCCCGTTTGCGCGATCATCCGTCGACAGTCTTCGGCGGAAAACAGATCACCGCTGCCCAGGATCGTCCGCCGGCCCGCATGCCGCTTCACCTGGGCCAGTACCTCCCAGCGGCTGGGACCCACATAACGTTGCTGGACTGTCCGGGCGTGGACCGTGATTGCCGCCACGCCAGCTTCGAACGCCCCGTCCAGGATCGTGTAGAACCGCTCGCGGCTCTGTTGCGAATCATCGATACCGCAGCGCATCTTGACCGTCACGGGGATGGCCGGTGGAACCGTGTCGCGCGTGCGTCGGACGATTTCCAACGCCACTTCCGGTTGGCTCAGATGATACCCGCCTCGACAACGTCCCAGTACCTTTTTGACCGGACAACCGAAATTGATATCGATCACGTCGAAACCGGCGTCCACCAGTCGCGCGGCCCCTGCGGCAAACTGCTCGGGCTCGGCGCCCATCAATTGGCCGCCGACCGGATGGTCGTCGTCGGTAAGGTACAAGAAATGCGAGGTCCGTTTGCGTTGCCGGACATTCAACAAGAACTGGTCCAGCATCACCTCGCATAACGTATACGAAGCACCCCAATCTCGGGCGATCCGGCGCATGGCCCAATCGCTGTAGCCCGACAAAGCGGCCTGGACCACCGGGAAACCGACCGAAACGTTGCCGATGGTCAAAGGTTTCCAGAGCGTGTCCATGGGCCGGTGGTTCAGGCAGCCGGTTCCATGTCTTTCAGCGATTTCCCCAGTCGCTTGCGGCTGCCTTTCCCCGCGATCTGGCCCGCAGTGGATTCCTGACGCATGAATTCCAGCAGACGTGGGTTGATGTCGTCCGAATCCTGTGGAGTCCCGATCGTTTCGATCGCATCCGAAACCCCCAACAAGATCGATTGCTTGACGCCTTGGCGAATCCATTGAAATAGATTGAATTCCATTGCTAGCACTCCCTTGCTGCCTTGGTAAAAGGTTGCTGCCTTGAAAACACGGAAGCGAAGGGGAAACCCCTTCGCACACTCTTGGTGAGTGATATGTAATGAACGGGTCGCACCATGTCCAGAGGGAATCCGACAACAGGTTACTCGAGCACCGGGCCGGCGATGCGCTGGCCTTTGCGTTGTCGCTGTTGATCTTGGGGGTCGAAGGTCCCGTAAAACAGAGCATTGGTGTCCATCCACGTGATCAATCGCTGCCAGTCGTCGCCAGTCAGCGTAACGTCGTGGTGGCCGTTGGTCAGCAAGTCCACCAGCGGACTGGCTCGAGCGCCGAATCGATCGGGCGGAGTGGCGGGTTCCTCGTTGCTTTGAGGCGTCCCTTGCCACTGCGAGAAGGGAACTCGAGGGGCCAATGCCAGGTACGAGGCGGTGAATTCGCCGACGGGAGTGCCGGTCAAGTCGATGCCTTCGGGTGCTTCGGGACCCTGATGGCATTCGACACAATGGTTGTCCAATACCGGCTGGACCAGGATCGCATAATTGAAGGGTTTCGATCCGTCGGGGCCTGGCGTGATCTCTGTCGGGGCTTGGCGACTGGCCAGGCCCGGGGTCTGATGCAGCGGGGTGCGTGTGCGGTGTTCGTGGCAGCCGACACAACTGGAATGTTCGCCGGGTTGCAGGTAGGTCAGGCTGCGCATCGTCTGGATCGCCATGCCTCGTTCGTCCAGTGCCTGGAAGGCCAAAGGAATTCCCGCGGGGGCTCGAAAGAAAGCCGAGCCGTCGGGGTCGACCGGCACGGTACCCAGGACTTGCCTGCCGGGCGAGGCGTTTGCCAACCCGACTCGCGGCTGGTTGATATGGGGCGTCGTTTTCGGCAAGATCTGAACGATACGCAACTGTTTCACCGTATCGCGCGATCCGGGCAACTGTGGCCAGCTCTCGTAGACGTTCTGCAGGAAGAAGGTTCCTTCGCCTGGATGGGTTTCGTCTAAGATCGATGGCAATTGCGGCGGCACGGGGCGGCGGCGCAGCGGAGTTGGCCAGAGGCTGCCGATGCTGGCGTCGCGGTACAGCAGTTCTTTGTTGCCAAAGCGATCGACCAGGTAGATTCCGAACATGTTGGCCGGGTTCGCGTCCGGTTCACCGATCAACGGATCGAAGCTGTAGGCGGCCAGGAAGTAATCTTCCGACAGGGGATAGGGCGTCCGATAACAATGGCCCGGCCAGCGTCGTTCTTCGGGCGAAGGTTCGGGGATGACGGTCAAGCCATCGGTCGCGCGCCAACGCTGGACGGGCGATTCGCTCTCGGGAAACAGCACATCAGGAGTCAACCGGTCGAGCGGTTCCAAGCCGTCGATGCCTTGCGTCACATCCAACAGGACGATCGAACCAGCGGTCATGGCATGATGAGCGCCGGCGGTGGCCATCACTCGGCTGGACCCGGGCACGGGCCGAGCTTCCCAGATACCGACAGGATTCAACGTATTGTTGCCGTAGAAGATCCGCACATCGCTGCCATCCGGCCGCACGCTCCAAAGCTGTTGGTAGTAGACGGCATGCCGATCGACATAGTCCCACCGCGTATAGATGACTCGGCCATCGTTCAACACGGCCGGATCCCACTCGTGGGTCTCGTGAAACGAAATGACTCGCGGGTTCGACCCGTCGGATTCGGCCAGGGCCAACGTGTAGACGGGGCAAGGGCCGCGACCACAGCGATGGTATCCGCCACGGCGTGTCGACAGGAACAGGATCTTGCCGTTGGGCAGATAACGCGGCGAGAAATCGTCGAACGAACCCTCGGTCAGTTGCCGCAGGTGCGAACCATCGATGTCCATCTCGTAAAGCTGATAGGTTTGGGTCTGATTCGTGCGCCAGTCGACCGGCGACGGGTCGGTCTCGCAGAAAGCAAACAGCAATCGCTTTCCATCCCAGGACACGTCAGGGTGCAGGAAACTGCCTTGGGGCAGCGAATCGATCCGTCGAGCCTGCATCGACCGACCCGGGTTATCCAGCACAAACAGCCCGCCGCCGGGCCGTGCACACCGTCCCGAATACTGGGTCAATTGGTGGCTGAACGCGCTGGGGACACGCTTGACCAGCAGCAGCGGTCCAAACTGGGCGAGCGGGTTTTCTTCCAGTGCGATCTTTCGTCGCAAACGATGAACTTCGCGCCAGAGTTGCTCCCAATCGGACGGCGAGAGATCTTCACGGGTCTGGGCATCTTGGTATTCGGTTCGCAACTGTTCCCAACGGTGTCGCGACTCTTGCAAGGGGACGCCCGTGTCGACCAGGTTCTGGATCAGACGATCTCCCCGTTCGATTACCGTGCGGATCGCGTCGGACCAGCCGCGCGCTTCGCGAAGCGTTCCGATACCGTCCTGCATGCGCCAATCCCATTCGATCAGCTCTTGTTCGATGGACGCACGCGGATCGGGCAACACGGGCGGCGGGATCACCTCGGCCGACTGCGGGAACAACCAGGGGATCGAAACCGCGTCGTGATCCCTTTCGTCCAGCACTTCGTACCGCAACCGACTCCATCGTACCCCGGTTTCGGCTCCGTCGGCTCGTGTGACCAGTCTGATCGCATCGTTCGTCTGATCGGTGCTGAGCGAGATTGGGCCGATCGACAGATCGACCCGTTGGCCCTCGCGGATCTGGCGTTGCGTCTGGGAATCGCCGAAGGACAATCCCACCTGAGCATTGCTTCCGCGAATCAGATGGGCCTGGACGGATACTCGGATGGGTCGAGTCATGTTCCTGACCGGCAGGGTCATCTGAACTTGTTCGTCTTCTTCAACGCTGACCGTCATCATGCGCGCCGTTTCCATCAGCGCGACTTGCGGTCCGGATGTCGCGGCGATCAGGGAAAAACCGCCTGCGACGGCACTGGGCGGTGGTGCCGTGGTCCCGTCGAACTCGAAGCGGCTGCGGCCGAACCACGGCGCCCGGGGATCCACCACCAAAGCCGCCTCGGCCCAATTCGCCATGTCGCAGCCGATCCCGTCGCCGGCATCGGTGGCGATGAGCTGCAACTGGCGAGCCCCGCTGACAGGGACCCGGACAGACTGGGGCGGATCGCTATCCGACAGGGGGCCGGTCTCCCATTTCATCTGGCCATCCACCAGAACGCGAAAGATCACACTGCCTCGATTTCCCCCTTGCCATTGGACACCGACCTGGCATTGAAATTCGTGGAACCTGGCCCCCAATTCCACAATGATTTCACCATTCGCATGATGTCCCAGCCCGCGCTGGAACACCTGGTCGCCGATCTGCATGGGCGATCCGGTCGTGCCGGTCCGAGCGGCCGCGGTATTCCAGCCGAAGTCGCCCCAGTCCTGGCGATGGGTCAACGTGATGCCCGCCTCAGGGCCGCTCAGGTACACCACGTGCTGCCCGGCCAGACCAAGACTGTCGCGGGAAAACAAAAGGAAGACCAAGAAGGAACAGGCAAGAATCCGTACCGTCGTTTGCATGGGAGGGGTCATCCTTTGGGTTGAGAAACGCAGCAAACCATAGACTTCGACCGATCGTGCTTGGATGGGATTCACAGGGTCCAGCCGTCGCGGTAATCACGATGCAGCAGCTCTTGAGCTGCCGAGTGGTTCAGGATCTGGCCGCTTTGCGGATCGTATTGGAACGGTTCACCGACCGTCGCAGCGACGTTTGCCAATTGGATAAATTCGGTCAGTGGCCCGCCGATCTCGAAACTCGAAAACGTTTCGCCTCGCCCCTTACATGCTTCGACCCATTCGCCATGGTGGCCCTGGCCTCGCGGCAGCGTGCGTTCGGGTCCTTGAATGCCTTGGAATTCGGCTTTGGGCAGCAGAGCGTAACGGGTATTCCACGGACAATCGGTGAAGATGGCCCCTCGGGCACCGTCCAGCAAAGCTCCCCATTTCGTCATCTCGTCGCCACGGAGCACTTCCTCCGATGGATGGCGGCCCCCGGTGTACAAGGTCAGCTTGACGGGTGGCAATTCGTCGCGTGCGGGAAAATCAAAGTCGACGATCATCCAGCGAGGATAACCCTCGACATCCACTTCCGAGGCTTGTCCTGCGACCTGAAATACGGCGGACTTGGGCGGCGAGTCATCGGGGCGATCGTTCCAAAGCTGTTGCAGCCGCAATGCTCGGAACAGCAAATTGGCTGTGTGGCAGCCCATGTCGCCCATCGCGCCGCTGCCAAAATCCCGCCAAGCTCGCCATCTTCCCGGGCAGTACGAAGGATGGTAGGGCCGGTACGGCGCCGGTCCCAGCCACAGATCCCAGCTCAGATCGGGCGGCACCGGCGGCTGGTCGGTCGGTCGTTCTTGCGGTCCGTCGCCACCGCCAAACCATAAATGAGCGCGACGCACCGGCCCCACCGTTCCGGCCCAGGCCAATTCGACGGCGCGGCGCAAGCCCTCGGAAGCCGAGCCCTGGTTGCCCATTTGAGTCACGACGCCGTGCCGCTGTGCCATCTGCCGCAGCACACGAGCTTCGTAGACGGTGCGCGTCAGCGGCTTTTCGCAGTACACGTGCTTGCCGCGTCGCATCGCATCGCCCACGGCGACTGCGTGGGTGTGATCGGGAGTGCTGATCGCCACCGCATCGATCTGCTGATCCAGCTCGTCCAGCATCTGCCGGAAATCGACATAGACTTTGGCTTCGGGATGTTTGGCGTACGTCTTGGCCGCTCGGCTCTCATGCACGTCGCACATCGCCACGATATTTTGGCTGGCCAGATTGCCGATGTTGGCGGCTCCCATCCCACCGGTACCGATCGCGGCGAGATTCAATCGATCGTTGGCTTGCGTCCCCAACGCCAACCGGCTGTCCCGAAGCACCAGTACACCGGCACCGATCGGAAGCGAAGCCTTTAGAAAAGCGCGCCGATTCATTCGCCGTATCATGCGGACGTCTCCTGAATGAGGACAAGGCGGTCGAGAGTCAGTTTCAGCCAAACCTCTGCCATTGTAGACCAGCCTAGTCTCCAACGAAAGTCTTTTCCAAGCCCCGACTTCCTCACGTGGCGGCGTATCTCCGATAGCCACCCACAAAACGTCGGAAACGCGGTAAAGCATCGGAGGTTGCCGCATGTCCCGGACAAGTTGCCAATTTGCGTTTGCAGGCAAAAACAGGTCTAAATTGGTGCTTAGTTGGTGTCAGTGACACCCATTTATTACGATCTTTTCGGTTCGTTAGCGTGTTCGACCGTGTTATCCGCACACGGCGCGCACAGCTTTCCAGCATGACTCTCCGAGCCATCCAACCTGGCACGGCCTGGAGAGCCATGCTTCTTTGCATACAGCCAAAAGTGGCATTAGATGGGTGGCACCTTTCGTTAGATGGGTGGCACTTTTCGTTAGGTGGGTGGCACCTTTCGTTACGTTAGGTGGATGGCACCTTTTGATTCCTTCGCGCTTGCTATCGTTGGTGCCGGGCAAGGCGGGACGTTGTGTCGCAGCCGAGCGATGCGTCGACCCAGCCCTTGGGGGCCTTTCGCGCCTTAGATGGGTGGCACCCGTC
>REEF01000245.1 GCA_007695205.1 Planctomycetaceae bacterium | reverse complement strand
AATTCGAGGGTATTGTCTCGATTGTTGCTGTCAGCCACATCGAGGACGCCGAGAAAATCGATGCTGTGGCGAGTCGGAAGTATGAACCTATCGTTTTGCGAGAAGATCACTTCGACGTCGAAAGAAAGATCGGCCTCGTACATTAGAACTTGCTGGGTCGTCAGGCTCGGCAGCAAGCCCGGTCGCGGTTCTGCCGAGAAGATCCACTTGACGGTCTGGCCTGGGAGAATTTCGTCGTACCCAACCGGTGCCAAAGGCTCGGTGACGGGCAGCGCAACCCCGCTATTGAGGAGCTCCTTGTGGTGCGGGGCGATATGGTGGGGATGATGGACCAGGAACGGGTTCCCGCTCACTGTGACGTTCCGTAGGTTGACCGGCCAGTTCGAGTTGTTCGTCCATTCGACATAATGCTGGCCGACGAGAAGTTCGCCTTGCTGCGCCGCGATGAGCGGCGTCCCGCCCGTAGTTGCGGCATACACCATCAATGGTGTCGTTACAGCACTTTCGTCAGCGTTTTTCGTGAATAGCACGACGCCGTCATCCGCCACGCCGCTGCTATCGCTGAAGCTGCCAAACGCAAAGAACACGTTGTCCACCAGGATGACCGCGTCGCCGCCGAGTTTCAGTCGGGGCTGGGCTACCGTTCCGGGCAACGGGTCGGGAACCTGGAAATAGAAGGTTTCGAAGTCCGACATCGGCTGCCGCAGTTCGACCGTGCCGATGGCTTGGCTCGGCACGTCACCGCTGTCCAGGAAGACCTCCAACACGCCGTTCTCGGCGCCCTGTTCGACCATGACATCGATGCGGAGCAATTCCACCCAGTCCGGGACGTACATCCGGTTGTGCGTGATCTCCGTCAACTTGGTGTTGGGGATCGGCACGTTGATCGGCAGTCCGACGGCCGCGTCCAGCGGAAAATCGCCCAGCGCGCCCATCCGCAATGCGTAGTCGATGAAATCCTGACCGTCATTGGTGTTGGGATGGGGATTCGGGATGGTGCCCACCGGAACCAGGTGCGTCCCCTGGGTCATCGTCCCTTCCGTTTGGCCGTTGTGGAACGACCAGCCGGGGATTTCCGCCCAGGCGGTAAACCCGACCGGAAAACGCCCCAGAACCGGGCGGACGGTAGCATCGAAGTTGCCGTTGAAGATCGTGGGCACCGGCAAGTCGCCACCGGCAGAGGTGGTGTTGTCGAAGGTCACCGGGGTGGACTCGCCCGACTGAGGCCGGTGCTGTACACCGCCCCCGAGGACCGTGTAGTAGAACCCTTCGCCGATGCCCTCCCACGGGCGCTGCGGATCGCCGTGCACGATCGATTCGGGCATGCCGTCCGACAGCACATGTGCCGTGTACCACGGCAGGCCGATATCGTCGAAGTGCTTGTTCCAGTCTTCGTGGCGGTGGGCGAGCATCCGGAACAGCATCTCGACGTACCCGCTATCGTCACTATTGCGCTCGAACCCCGGCAGCGCCAGGTTGACCGTGCCGGCGTACCAACGTTTAACGCGCTGATGCACGCCTCCCAGGCCCGTCAGTCCGAAGCCCAGGATGTCAAAGTCCACATCGTGCGTGAAACCCGCACGGGCCTGGTCTGCATCGTGCGCCGTGGGCTCGGGCTCCAAGGGCCCCAGGGTCCGCTGGACGCCTTGCGAACTGGAGCCGAGCCGCAAGTCGATATCGGCTTGGGGGATGGAGCGGCCATTGGGGCTGAGCGTCACGAGCGGGCCGCCGCCGAAGAGTCCGCTGATGGCGGATACGGCGAGGTCCGGCATGGTGAGCGTTTGTGTTGACGTCCGTGCTACCTCCTGGAAGTAGTTGTCGTGAAAGGTGATGTTCTCCCAACGCTGGATCTTGGGGTCGATGAAGTCGTCGTAGCGAACCTGTTCGATGCCCAATGCGCTAGAGGCCGTTTCACCGATCTGTGCCACTTCCTGGATCGCCGCGCCCAGCCACTCGACGAACGGGATCGGGACATTGCTCACCAGTTCGCCGGCCCGGCCGATCAGTCGGAGCGCATTGCCCAGATGGAAGTTCAGCGAGTCTTGGCGGATGTCGTGCGGGTCGAGCGTCGTCACGTGCAGATCGGTCGCGACGCCGATCTCCGGGAAATGCGTCCCCAGCCGCTGAGCGATCTCGCCGGTAACGGTCGTGCCGCGGCTAAACGCGATCAGATGGATCGGCGAATTGAAGACCTTTTCACTCTGGTCGATATTCAGTTGGACCAGCGCCGCGAAGAAGGCGTCGGCGGCCGCTTCGGCGAACCCGGTGTCGCTGATCGAAGAATCGACGATCCAGTCGTTCACCAGCACGAGCGGCCGGCCGGCCTGCGGTTCCAGATCGTTCTGCCATTCGTAGGTCCCGGTCTCCTTTTGGTAGTGTCCCACGACTCCACCACCTCCAATCCGGGCGATCTGCTCGGCCAGCTCCAAATAGTCGGCCGCGACGTTCCGGTCGAACCAGGGAACCGACCAGCCGTGGGTGATGACCGTAACGCTGCTGAAGGTGTCGGAGTTTATCGGCTCGGGGATGGGTACGCGGAAGGTGCCCCATTTCTTCGTGGTCTTTCCGTCGGGAGCCGTCAGTTCCACTCCCCAGTAATATGTCTGGCCCGCAGTCAGGGAGCGATCTTCAGAGAGCGTAAACGTGGTATCCTGCCCCATGTCCAGGCCGTTGACGATACGCGTGTAGTTGGCGTCGCCCAAACCGCCGGGGATCGGTAACGCACCCTCGGGCAGAACCAGCTTCGCCAGCTCTTCGGCTGTCGCGTTTTCCAGCAGAGCCGGATCGATCTTCGCCAGGATCAGCGGCGTATCGTCCGGCCACAGCCCGTCTCCAGGTCCGAAGCTGCTGACAAACAACCGGCTGGTGGCGTCCTCGAAGCCGGGATTCTTTTCCCAGTTGAAAGTCGGCGTGGGCCCCACGGCTTCCACGGGCAGCAACGCCAAGGGATCGAATGCGATCGCCAGGCCCCGCGGCGTTCCGCCAGTGCCGATCGGGGCGTTCGAATTGAAGATCCCGTTAGCCGGATCGTGATCCGGAATGCCGAACTCGGCGAACCCCAGATTGATCGACAGCAGCCGATAGTCGGCGCGGATGTCGATCAGCAAGTTGTTGGTGCGTTCGCCATAGACCAGATCGTTGATCGGACCGCGGGCAAGCAGGTGCGCGTTGGCGGGCGATTCGATCTGATCGATGATCTCCCGCACGTCGTAGACGAACACAGCACGCGGCAGCCCCGGATAGGCGACAAACAAGTGCCGGTCGTCGGGCGTGAGGACCAGATTATCGGCGAATCCGACCGGGATCGGCCGAGTGGCGGCCACCAGTTGCGGAGTTCCCTCCAAACCGAACGGGTCGCGAATGATCCCGACATTGCTTCCCCCGGGCTGCAACGGATCAAAATACGGATCGTGGGACGGAATTCCGGGGATGAACCGGTTGTAGCCGGTAATGAACGCCCACTGCAAATCGCTGGTGACGGCGATCCCTTGCCCGTTGTTCACATCGAAAGCATCCGACGGCGATCCGAGGTGAAGCCCCACGTACCTGGTGGACCAGTTGGTCGCGGACTCGTCCGCTTCCAACACACCGAAGCCTCGCGTGTCCTGCAATCGGTTGGTGAAAGTGATCCGACGGGGGTCGTTCGTGGCCGTCACACCATAGGGTTCCCGGCCCACGTCGGGAATCACCCAAACTTCTTCGAAGAACTGATCGCTCGCGACATCGGTGTTGACGACCAGGATACTTCCCAGTTCCGGGGCACCCTGCGGCTTGGAGAACAGCGTCTGGCCGGGAGCGGCGACGTACAGCCGCTTGCCATCGGCGCTGACGTCCAAGCCGCGCAGCCCCGCGCCGGTGAACGTACCGCTGAAGGAAAGCGTCTTGACCGTGTGGTAGTCTGGCGAGCTGGGATTCGTATCGATGGCATAAACGACTCCCTGCCGATCGTCGGAGACATACACGTAAAAACCGCGGGGATCGACCGTGATCCAGAAGGGGTTCGCACCGGGGGGAAGCTGGATCGGGTTGATGCCCTGGGAGTCCGGGTCATCCGGATCGTCCGGAATCGTGTCGATTTCCTGCAAGGTGGTCGTATCGATGACCGAAACGGCCCCGCCAAAACGTTGCGTAACGTAGGCTCTCGTCAGGTCGGGCGTCACGGTCACGGCGCGCGTCGGCCCGCCGCTGAGCGGGATGCGAGCCACCAAGTTCAGTCCTTCGTCGCCCGTACCAGGCAAGCGCGCGTCGATGACCGCGACTTCGTTTCCTCCCAGGGCGGCAAACGCATGATGCAACGTCTGTTGCACCCGGATGGCATTGCTTTCCTTGTGGACCCGATTGCTCCAGGAGCCGTCGCCGCGCAGGTACTGCGGCCGGACGACGGAGATTTCGGCCAACCCCAGGGTGATGGCTCGTGACTGGTCATCCGACAGATCGACCACCAACTCCGATCCATCACCGGACACTGCTTGCAGCTTGATCGGTTGATTGCTGCCCGGGACGCTGAACTGAACTCGCACATCCTCGAACTGACTGCCGTCTTTTTTGTCCGCAGGGGCGAGCGGATTGTCATACGTGAACCGTTCGCCTTCCAGGACCAACTGGGGCCGCAGAGCCCCGTCGGCGTCGGCGAACTCGAAGCGGGCCACCGTGATGGCTGGCGGGCTCCACGCACCATCAGCCGGCAAAGTGCTGGGAACCGAAACGACAACGTCATTGACCCGGCCGGCAGCCAACTCGACTTGAGTGGCCGTGACCTGGGGCAGACCTTCCTTCGGCACCGAATAGATTTTGAGTTCGTAGCTGCCGACCAGGTACTCGAAATAGGCGTCCACGAACTGGGTGGCGAGCATGCCGAGCGGCGCCGCCAGGATCGCGCCCCCCACGCTGCCGATCGTGAGAAACGCGTCACTGATGCTGGCGGCGGCGGCACGCGCCGAGGTGAGTCGCGCGCCGACAAACTCCTGGACACCGGAGCCCGCAAAGTAGCGGCCCGACGTGTCGATCCCGGAGAACGGCGGCGAGGTGGTCCGCGCAAAGCCGTCCTCGCCGACGATCCCGGCGTCGACTTGCATCCAGACTTCGAACTCGTTGCCATTCTCGTCCGGCAACGTTGCCGCGCGGAAGAAATACATCCTCGTCCCCGGCACAACCGTCTCGGGAACGCGTACGGCTAATTGGGCACCGACCTGCAACGGCTGGTCGCCGAATTCCACATCGAACGCCGCTGCAAAGTTCAGCCCCTCCGGCAGGTCCAGCGGAAGTTCGGCCTCGGTGCGCGCCGCGATGCCGACCGGCGTGTCCGCGGCCAAGGCACCCGGAGCGATGGCCACAGTCGAGCCGTCGTCGCCGCTCACCACGCCCCCTTGGTCCGTCAGGATCGCCGGACCGGAGACCGGCTCCTCGATCTTCACGGGCACAACCACCTCCGCCGGCCCGTTGACGATCACGATGCTGGACAGTCCCGGCGCGATCCCGGTGACGACTCCATCGGCGGATACGATCGCCACGTCCGGATTGGTCGCGAAGTAGCGAGTGCCCATCGACGGGTCGGTATAATCGCCGATCTCGAACAGCGACACTTGGATGGTCCGTGTTCCGCCCGGGGGCAATGTCACCGCGTCGGGATAGGCGTCCATACCAAAGGCGTACAAGACGCCTTGGACCAGACTTTCCGGGAAGCCCACGGAAACCACGGTTACGGCCTGGACATCGCCGCGCGAAGCGGTTACCACCGTGCTGCCCTCGGCCACTGGCACAACGCGCCCGAGTTCCGAGACGGTGGCCACCGACGTATCGTCGACGGAGAACTGCAGATACGAGGCGGGCAGCATCACACCTGGCTGGTCGGCAAAGTCCCCGAACAACACCAACTCACTTGCCGACCCCACTTCCAGTTTCGGTTTCCGCCAGACATAGTCCAGGTGTACCAGCGGCGCGTCGCTGACGTGCACGTCGATCGTGGCAGCCTCCGACCGGTTGAAGCCGTCGTCCGCCTGGATGTCGAAGCTGGCACTGCCCGTGAAGCCGAGGTCAGGGAAGAACCGGACTGCACGGCCATCGGGCGTCAAAGAAGCGGTGCCGTTGCTGGAGGTCACGACGCGAAAATACAGCGGGTCGTCTTCGGGGTCGAACGCCAGGTCGTCCAGCGGAATCGTGATCTCCAAATCTTCGTAAGTGCGGAACGAGGCACCCAAGACCGACGGCGGGCGGTTGGCGACGAAGCCGAAGTTGCCGCCCAGGAGCTGCACGTCCGCGGCGTTGATGACGCCATCGCGGTTCGCGTCGGCGCCGATCAGATAGGCGGACTCGCCCAACACGCTGCCCAGCGCGGCCGTCTGCAAGGCGGAGTCCACGCCGTCCACCAGACCATCGCCGTCGACGTCGCCGGCGATGAACAGCTCCAGCGAGTACGATCCCGGCTCGGTGCCGCGGATCTGCAACAGCTTCAGCCCCGGTTCGGTGACCGCGAATAGCGCGACGGTGCGACCGCCTTCGGTGTGCAGCGACACGGGCGTCAGCCCGGCAATCTCCGGCGTGAACGTGCCACCACCCGGCGCGTCGACGACGACTCCCAGCAGCACGATCCCCTGCTGCGTGGAGCGGATCTCGGAGCCGCGGATACTGAATGTGTACCAGTCGACGCCGTCGCGAAAAGGGAAGGGGTCGGGAGTCGTTTTCGGAGAACACGTTTTCCATGTGGTTGGTCGTCGGCCGAAAACGACTCCCGACCCCGTTTGGTTGCGGCCCGGCCGCGCTAAGCAGATACCGGGCGGCTTTGACCGAAGAGTTGACTTCGACAGCGATTTCCACGCG
>REEF01000577.1 GCA_007695205.1 Planctomycetaceae bacterium | reverse complement strand
TGCGGAACGTCGCAGCAGCAGGGAACGTCTGCCGGTCGCCAACCTTCGGTTTCGAGCCTTCAAAAAACGTCGACAGCCCATCCCGAAAAAAAGTCGGATTCCGGAATTGACGGGCATGTCGCATCGCGGCATCCGCAGGCCAACGATTCGGTATTCCTGTTCGGCGGCACGTTATCGCCGGCCGATCTGGTCTATCTGGACGAGATCCTCGACGCGCATGGTCTGGATGGTTCCATCATGGCGGGTGTCGATCACCAGCCCGCTAGCCAGTCCGAATCGATCGAGGCAGGAACTGACGATGACAGAGCGGTGGAGTCCGTGAACGGCTCGGCAACATCTCTGGATTACGAGTGCAAACTGCGATTGGCGGCGGCGGTCGCAGCACAGTTGGGGCTGAAATGCCATCGGCTGGCCATGCCGATCGGGGTGGCTCGCACGGACGAATTCTTCCAAACGCTGACCCGTTTCGGGTCGTCGCCCACAAGACCTCGATTCAAGAGGGAACGCGAGCGTTTGGTCATGCGGTTGGCTGGCACCGATGGGATTCTGAACCATCGCAGGGTCGTCGTCTATGGCCAGGAGATCGATTTCGTGGTGGGGATCGTCTCTTTGTTGCTGGAAGCCGGCATGCGACCTGTGCTGTGTGCGTCTCGTGGTAATGCCGACCAGTTACGGCGTTCGCTCGAACTGACGACCCCTGAATTGCCCGCTCAAACCCTCATCGTCCAGGCCTTGCAATTCACCGATCTGCTCGATCAGATCCCGGCGGCTCGACCCGATGTGCTGATCGCCAATCGGGACGCATGCCGCGTCGCCCAGCGGTTGGGCGTCCCGATGGTTTGTGCCGGCCGCCCTTTGTGTAGCCACAACGACGAGGAAGATGTCCTTCAGATTGGCTATCGTGGGGCGCTGCAACTCTTGGATCGGTTGCAAATAGCCTTGCAGGCTTCATCGAACGGATCTTCGTCGAACTGATCGCTTCAATCGGTACAGTCTGCCAGAAAAACGACGGTTCTCACGAGCTGACTATTCACTTGCGGTGCTTCTCATGTTAAATTGGGAAAGCAGGTAGTATTTGCGGCATGATGATCGCGGCGTGCGATTCTTCACCGCGATTGCCTGCAGTTGGTTTTCCGTGTCGGAGCGGTTTGGATCTCCATGAAGCCCGTGAACGTTGAATGTGAGTCGGGATTGGCAAGCCATGGGCTTGGGTTCGGGGGGAGTCCGAACGCGGAAGAGTCGTCGGTTTTCAAGCTACAAACGAGAGGGGTGCCATGAGCCGTTATTTCACAATCTGTTGCCTTGCGATTTTGGGTGTCGCGATTGTCGGTGACACCGTCTACGGTCAGTTGCTGTTTCCTCGGATCGGTCATCGGCGTCGAGCTCAGATCCGCAACGAGGTGTACGGCCAAGTCAGTCGCGAATTGAATGCAAAGCTAGATGCGGATCTCCAGCAACAGATGGGCGAGGCCAAGACGGAGCTTCAGTTGGCTGCCGAGCAGCAGGTAGCCCAGGAATCAGAGAAGCTGGAGGCTCATATCAAGGAGCAGTTGGCCAAGCTGAGCGACGAGGCGCAGAAAATGATCGGCGCCGAGATGGAGAAGTTGGCCAAGATGACCGCCGAGGAGATCACCAAGATGCGTGAGGCAGCGACGGCTCACGTGGATTCCGAAGCAGAGCGGTTGGACAAGCAGATTCAGGAGCAGGTGGCTCAGCTAAAGACCGACAACGAATCGAAGCTGGAGAACACGATCGCCAGCTTGAACAGCGCCATCGAGAAGGCGTTGGAAGAGGCCAAGGCGACGTTGCCCGAACAGATCAAATCCGAGCTGATGCCGGAGATCCAGCAAGCCGTCAAGAGCGAGATGGAAACGTTGAAGCCAGCGGCGGCCGAGGTCCCCGAACCGGCGTCGGATGATGCTCCCAGCGATCAGGACCAGGCGATCCTGACGCCTCCGGTCCGCGTGACCGACGATTCGTCGCCCGAAACGCCGGAATCGGACGAGGATGGTTCCGAGGGCGCCACCGACGTCTAGCCCCACACAACGCATCGGGCGTTTTTCGGGCGCATCGGGCGTTTTTCGGGCGGGAACGGGCGGGCTTGCATGGAGGGTACATGTGCGGCATCACCGGCGCGATCTGGAGCGATCCTGACAGGGCGATCCATCCGCCGGTGCTGCAGCGGATGACCGACGTTTTGCGGCACCGAGGACCGGACGACGAGGGCACTTACCAGAGCGAGTACCAGTGCCAGTCGCCGGACGGGTCGGTGCCGGGTGTGGCGCTAGGATTTCGCCGCCTGTCGATTATCGACGTCGGCGGCGGCCGTCAACCGCTGTCCAACGAAGACGACACGGTGTGGGTGGTCTTCAACGGCGAGATCTACAATTTCCTGGAACTGCGTCAGCGGCTGGAAGCCGCCGGCCATCGCTTCCGGACTCGAAGCGATACCGAGACGATCGTCCATCTGTACGAGGACGAGGGGCTGGACTGCTTCCGCCACTTCAATGGCATGTTCGCCATCGCGATCTGGGATCGGCCGCGTCGGCGGTTGGTGCTGGGACGCGACCGCCTGGGGAAAAAACCCCTCTATTTTCTGCAGCAACCGGGGCGTCTGGCCTTTGCCAGCGAATTGAAGAGCCTGCTGGAGATCCCCGGCGTGGCTCGCGATGTGGACCCCACGGCTGTGGATCAGTATTTGACCTACCAGTACGTCCCTCATCCGCGCACCATTTTTCGTGGGATCAGCAAGTTACCGCCGGGGCATCTGGCGGAGTATGACGGCGATCGGCTGCGAGTCCAATCGTACTGGGAGCCCGATTTTCAGCAGGAGATTTCGATCGACCAGCCGGAGGCTTGCGAGCGTTTGCGTGAGTTGCTGGAATCATCGGTCGCCATGCGATTGCAGAGCGAGGTACCGTTAGGCGCCTTTTTGTCGGGGGGAGTGGATTCGTCGTTGATCGTCGCCATCGCCCAGCAGAAGATGCAGCGGCCGATGAAGACGTTCTCGATCGGCTTTCCCATCGCGCAATACGACGAGACGCATTATGCTCGACGCGTGGCTCAGCATCTGAAAACCGAGCACCATGAATTCCAGGTCACGCCGGCCGGGATGGAGATCCTGCCGCAGCTTGTCTGGCACTATGACGAGCCCTTTGCGGACAGTTCGGCCATCCCTACGTGGTATGTTTCCCAGCGGACTCGCGAACACGTGACGGTGGCGCTCAGTGGTGATGGGGGCGACGAGCTGTTTGCCGGCTATCCTCGATACCAGGCGGTCGCTTTGGCGGCTGGACTGGATCGATTTTGGCCGCTGCGTGTCGTGTTTGGGGCTGGATTCTGGCAATCGCTGCCTTCCTCGACTCGACAGAAGTCCGTGGTGCGGCGTTTCAAGCGATTTTGTGAAGTGCTGCGTACGCCGCCTTTGCAGCGTTATCTGGATTGGATCGGCATCTTCAAGGATTCGCAGCGTGCGGGGTTGTACACCGACGAATTCCGCCGCACCCTGCCAGACGAACACCCGGCCGTTTTTCTCCAGCAGGCCTATGCCCGCTGCGATCGACGCGATCCGGTCACTGCCTTTTCGTTGACCGATCTGACCACGTACCTGCCCTGTGACCTGATGACCAAGGTCGATATCGCCTCGATGGCCCATTCGCTGGAATGCCGTCAGCCGTTTTTGGACTACCGGTTGGTGGAATTCGCCGCCTCGTTACCCAGCCGGTTGAAGTATCGGCGAGGACGCGGGAAACGCTTGCTGCAAGCCGCGTTTGGCCACCTGTTGCCTCGCGAGATCTGGACGCGGAAGAAGATGGGTTTCGGCGTGCCATTAGAGGACTGGTTCCGCCACGACCTGAAGGAGTTGACCCACGATGTGCTGCTGGGTTCCACCAGCGTCCAGCGGGGCTATTTCCGTCCCGAGATGGTTCGACAGATGGTCCAACGTCACGAGTCCGGATCGGCCAATTTCGCTTATCCTTTATGGAGCCTATTGGTTTTGGAACTGTGGCTTCAGCGCTGGTGCGATGGGCATCTTCCAGAGTCCCCGGTGTAACGGGTACAATGCAATCGGTGGATGACGGCGCTGGTCGCATGGTGCGGCTTGCCATCAACCCGTTCCCGATACCGCAGAACGCAGAACGCAGAACGCAGAAACGGAGGTCGGCACCATGAAAGACACCTTGGCGGTCATCCTGGCCGGTGGGCGAGGAGAACGCCTGGAGCCTTTGACGCGAGATCGAGCCAAGCCGGCGGTCCCGTTCGGCGGCGCGTACCGGATCATCGATTTTACGCTCTCGAATTGTCTGAACAGCGGCCTGATGCGCATGCTGCTGTTGACTCAGTTCAAATCGATGAGTCTGGATCGCCATATCGATCTCGGCTGGCGGCGTTTCTTCTGCCGAGACCTGGATCAGTTCATCGACATCGTCCCCCCCCAACAGCGCATCGATCGCGGTTGGTACGAAGGCACCGCCGATGCCGTCTATCAGAACATCTATACGATCGAAAAAGAGAACCCGCAATACGTGGTGATTCTGGCCGGCGACCACATCTACAAGATGGATTATGCCCGGATGTTGAACAGCCACATCGAACGGGATGCGGATGTAACCATCGGCGTCTTTCATGTCGAGGTGGAAGAGGCGGCTCGACAATTCGGCATCATGGAAATCGACGCTTCGCACCGTGTGATCGGGTTCGAGGAAAAGCCCGAGCATCCCAAGCCGATTCCCGACGACGAACAGTACTGCCTGGCATCGATGGGAATCTACGTTTTCCGAGCCGATTTTCTGTTCGAACAATTGCTGGAAGACGCCAACCGCCCAAACAGCAAACGCGATTTCGGACGCGATATCATCCCGGCGATCATCGATCACCATCGTGTCTACGCTTTTTCCTTTCACAACGAGACCGGTCGGCCGACCTACTGGCGAGACGTCGGGACGTTGGACGCGTTCTATGCAGCGAACATGGACCTGGTGTCGGTCGAACCGGCATTCAACTTGTACGACGAGCGTTGGCCCATTCGGACCTACCAGCGAGTCCTTCCGCCACCGAAGTTCGTCTTTCGCGGCGGCGATCATTCCCATCGCATCGGGCAGGCGCTGGACAGCATCGTCTGTTCCGGCTGTGTTGTGTCCGGAGGAACCGTGCACGGATCGATCCTCGGGCCGGAGGTGCGCATCAATAGCTTCAGCGAAATCCACGACTCGCTGCTGTTCGATAACGTCAACGTGGGACGCCATTGCCGGATCCGTCGCGCGATCATCGACAAGGATATCGAAATCCCCGAACACACCGATATCGGCTACGATTTGGAAAAAGATCGCCAACGCGGTTTCAAGATCACCGACAAGGGAATTGTAGTGATTCCGAAAGTGGACAATCTGTCCGAGATGCTACAGCGGGCACCATGATACGTCGCCGCGACGGGTGCGATGGTTTTCAAGGATAAGGGTCGATTTTTTTGAGGGGACCAGCAAGATGGAAATGATCCAGCGACAACGCAGCACCGTTCGAGAAATAACTGACGGACTTTCACCCCCCTCACCCTGCCCTCTCCCCGGAGGGACGAGGAGACATCGGGCAGTTATTTCTCGAACGGTGCGCAACCGATGGTGGATCGTGGGGATGATCGGAATCGTTTCGTGGGCAACCAATGCTGCGAACTCGGCAGCCGATATCACGGAACCATCGACGGCCAGTGTCCGGAAGTCCGTCTTCGGGCAGATGCCGGACAGTTCGCCCATCGAGCTTTACACGTTGACCAACGCGTCCGGCATGCGGGCGACGGTCATGAATTATGGAGCGACGCTCACGTCGGTCCAGGTTCCCGACCGGGACGGACGAATGGACAATGTGACTCTGTATTTGGATACCAGCGAAGATTATCTACGCGGACACCCGCTGTTCGGATCGGTCGTCGGCCGTTACGCCAACCGGATCGCCGGCGCCGGCTTTCGCCTGGACGACGTCCGTTACGAACTGACGCCGAACGCAGGCGCCAATCACATCCACGGCGGTCGCGAGGGCTTCCAACGTCTGCTGTGGAAAGCCGAACCGGTCCAACGCGAGCAAGCGGTCGGCGTGCGGCTGACACACACCAGTCCCGATGGGCACGAAGGCTATCCAGGCAACCTGGACGTCACCGTGCTGTACGAAGTGACGGACGACAACCACTTGCGGATGGAGTATTGGGCGGTCACCGATCGACCGACGGTGGTGAACTTGACAAATCATGCCTACTGGAATCTGGGGGGCGCTCATTCGGGAGATGTCCTCGGGCATGTCTTGACCTTGAACGCCGACGCGTATCTGCCCGCCGACCAGCAGAAGATTCCCACCGGCGAAATCCGACCGGTCGAAGGGACCGTGATGGATTTTCGACAACCGCGACGGATCGGTGAGCGGATCGAGCAGGTCGAGGACAAGAACTACGATCACTGCTATGTGCTGAACAAGCCGACGGACCAACGGCTTTCGTTTGCGGCTCGAGTGGTCCATCCGCCAACGGGTCGCGTGATGGAAGTCTTCACGACTCAACCAGGTGTCCAATTCTTCACGGCCAGCTTCCTGTCCGATCGTTTCCAGGGTAGCGGCAAACCCTATGGTCCTTATCACGGATTTTGCTTGGAAACACAGCACTACCCTGATTCGCCCAATCGCCCCCATTTCCCATCGACAGTTCTAAGGCCAGGCGAAAAGTACCACGAATTGACGATCCACAAGTTCTCCGTCCAGTAGGCAACGGGCTCCGTTTTCGTGGAGGATTCGGCGCGCGGCGTCAGTGGGTCCCGCGCGCCGAGCGGGACCAAGCCAGTGGGTCCCGCGCGCCGAGCG